>JALOTI010000023.1 GCA_025457985.1 Leptospira sp. | reverse complement strand
TAATGTGCATTTCAGAAAAAAATGAAATTGAACGAATAATAAGTATTGATTCAGATTTTTCCATTTACAAAAACTTGAAGGGAAAATACTTACAAAATCTCTTTAAAGTATAAATGCGCCCTAGCACATAACAGCGACTTTCCGCTTCGCTTCGGGTCTCCATCAGTATTCAATTGACTTGGAATTTTTTTAATTCCAAAAGATTCTATTTCTTTCACAAAGGAAACGATATAATCACCGTCAATCCCTCTCCTTTTTTTGATACGGAAGAAAATACTCCTTTTAACTGTGTAGTCAAACTTCGTATCAATTCATATCCAAAATGGCCTTGTTTTTCAATACTAACACCCTCAGGCAGTCCCTCCCCATCGTCACTAATAAGCAAACTAATATTTCCTTCTTGGTTAGATAAATCAATTCGAATCACCCCTGACCGATCACCAGGGTATGCATATTTGAGTGCGTTAGTTAAAAGTTCGTTTAAAATAAGACCTAAGGGTAATGCTCTCTTGAGATCAAGTTGTACGGTTTCGGTTTTTAAATCAAATCGTATCTTTTCCTGATTCATGACGAAAATATCTGACATACTATGTACTAACGATTGTATATAATTACCCAACTGTACTGTTTCCAAATCTCGTGACTGGTATAGACTTTCATACACCTTTGACATCGAGGTAATTCGTGCCTGAGCACTCAGAAAGGATTTTTTTGCTCCTTCATCTTTAACTTTAAAAGCTTCCATACTCAAAAGCCCAGAAACAATTGCTAAACTATTCTTTACTCGGTGCTGAAGCTCTTTTAAAAGGATTTCTTTTTCTTCCAAAGATTTTGCAAGTTGGCTTTCCAACTCCAGCTGTTTTGTGATATCTAAGTTCATGCCGAGAAGATAGGATTCGCCAGCAATTTCAAAACCTTTTGCAAATACCAATACTTCGGATTTTGTACCATCTAAATTTTTAATCCGCATCTTTTCACCATCAACAAATCCTTGTTTGGCGAATATTTCGTGCAAACGCATTCTTTCGGACTCAATCGACCAATCCAAAAACTCACTCGTTTTAAAACCAATTACGTCGGCTTTTTGTAAATTAAACATCTTTTCTAAAGACGGATTGATATCAAAATACGTACCATCTTTCACACGAGTAAGTGCCATGGCTATTGGACTTAAATGAAAGACTTTTGCATAAATGCTTTCCTCAGACGATTTTGAGATAGGCTTTTGGTTTCCTTTGGATAAATCTCGAAATACTATAACAGCACCTTTTATAATTTTATCCTCATCATAAATTGGGGAAACAGACTCTGAGACTGAAGTTTCTTTCCCTTTTTTTGAAACCAAAATAAGATGTTCAGATCGATTTTGTGTTTCTCCGGAAGCAATCGCTTCGTTTACGATATGGTCTAGTCGGATCCGTGACTCGGAGTGGACAAGATAGACTATCGAATCAATAGACTTTCCGATCACTCCCTCTTTGGGGTAATCCAAAAATTGTAAGGCAACAGGATTCACTTTTACAATATTCCCTTGCGGGTCAGTTACTATCACTGCGTCACCTATCGAGTCAAAGGTGGCACGCAATTCTTTTTCACGAAGACTCACTTCTTGTCTAGCTTCGAATAGTCTAAGTGCAGATTTAACCATACATTCCAAAACCGCAGGACTACTCAATTTGGGAATAAAACCGTAGTGTTTGATTCGACTTACGCGATTTAAAAGTTGGTTTTCGGAGTACGAACTAATAAAAAGAATAGGTATATCTCGAAATTTTAATATACGATCTGCAATTTGAATCCCATCTTCATGTCCTGAAAGTTGGATATCCATTAGAACAAGGGATATATCTTTATTTTTATGAATACTTTCTAAGGCTGAATTGGCATCCCGTGCTTGGTACACATTGTAACCACACGACTCCAAAAATTGCGTCTGTGAGATCGCAAGGATAACCTCGTCTTCCACAAGGAGTATCGTTTCTTTCAGTTTTGGGAGCGTAGCGAACATACAATTTGCAACCGAAATCGACAATAATCGAATTAGAAAGAAATAGCAAATACAATCGTATAAAATAATTTTTTAATATTAATAAAAACCTTACTATTTTGAAAAAAGTAGCAATAATTCTGATCGCTGAGGAAACTGCAAATCTTCTGAAACTCGCAAACTAGTACAAAACCAAACAAAATATAGATTTCGTTGTCCACAAAATTGTACGAATCCAATTGCTTGCGACTAAATAATTTATTTCTGAGGGTTTTTTGCCAAATTTTCCCAAACGATTGTGGATCGGAACCTGGACTAAAAATGTCGAAACCCAAATCCCAAAAACGAAAGAAAGTGGAATTATGTATTCCAATTTTGGAGAAAGAAAAACAAGGAAACCAAGGCAAAAGAGTTCGGCTAACATAGGCGGGATCACAATCCAACTAATTCGCATACTATGGCTTTCGTGGAATTTTATAAACTGAGACTCGTCAATATGGTGGAAACTAGGATAGTGAACAACTTGGATTGTCCAAATCAAACCCACTAACACCAAACCGGCATATGTCTGAATCCAAAACAAATAGAAAGAAAGATCGGTTGTATCCAAAATTTTCTCGTACGTTCAAATGGATGGGAACTAGGCCCGGTCTGGTTCAAAAAAAGCGAGGTTTTCTGGTCCTTCATGGATGACAATCCTACGAACGATTCCATTTGAATTCGCGACTTCCTGTTTCAAACCATGGAAAAACCACCTCGCTACATTTTCAGAGGTAGGATTGACTCCCTTAAAGTCGGGGTGTTCGTTAATCAGGATGTGGTCAATGGAGTGGACAAGTTCCGTAAGTTTGGTTTTTGCCGTGAGAAAATCATAGGAAATCCCGTCTGGACGGATATTTGTTTTTCCCTCCAAAAAGACCTCCACCTTCCAAGAATGACCGTGGATCGGCTCATCCGATCCATCGGGAAAATAGTCATAGAGGTAGTGAGCCGACTCAAACCGACCTTCGATCCGGATATAAAATTTACCTGATTCTTCCGCAAACATTCCATTGACGAATAGAGCAGAGTCTATTATTTGTATAGTAATTTCCGTTTCAGGGGTATTTTCCATGACCGAAGCAACAAAACCACGTTTTTTTAAAGAAATGACAGTAGGAGATGCAATTGCCCTACACCCAGAAGCTGGCCTTGTTTTCTCTAGCTACCACTTAGGTGGGTGCTCACACTGCTCCATCAACGAAGTAGAAACCATCGAACAAGTTTGTATGGGTTACGGAGTGGAAGTTGAGACTCTGATTGACTCACTTAACAATCTTTTTGCGGAAGAGTAGATTTTAAAAATTCACCCTCGCCCTTCGATACACTTCGTTACTCAGGGCTCTGACATGACGGGGCTTCGTTTTGTTTGTTAGTTGGGCGAGTCCCGGACAAAACAAAACTGGATCCCAGTCTGATGTTAATGATTTGCAACTCTCTTACCCACTCGCCGGGACCGGGCTACTTTGGGGTGCGCTTTCGCTCCCGTCCCCCACAACTTTTTTTAAAATAATCGTGGGGGACCAAGCCCGACGTATCCCTCTCGCAGAGCCCTATCGTATTCAAGATCCTTTACAAAATACTTAGTTTCGCTCGATACAGACTGTAGAAGTAATAAAAAAATAGAAGTGAAAACAAAAAGTCTCCCAGTATCACGATGAAAACAATTGGGTGCGCAAGATTACTCTGATACAACTGAAGTAATTTAATGGCAAATCCCAATTTACCAATACCTCCAACGATTACAATTCCTGAATGTTTGCTCGGGTTGTACGCAACAATTAAGTAACCAAATATATAAACTAAGGTCGTACCCCACGCACCCTGATAGATTGCATAAATTAAAGGATCTGTTAGCTCCCTACCAAAAAAATGGAAATAGACTAGTTCCGTATTAAAATAACCATAAACTGCACCTATCAAGTTCCAAATGGCAGCGATAATAAATAGTATTCTAAATTGTAAGACTTCGAAATTTTTCAAAAGTTAATCCTCGGTAGTATCTAAAAATAGTCTGATTCACGAATAAAGGAAAAAATCCAAATCCTGGATTAAATAAACATCCAACCCAAAAAAGAAATTGCTATTAAAAAAAAGGAAGAAACAGTAATGGAAAAGGAAAATTATGAAGTTTATTTTCAAAAATATAAAGTGGATTATGCTACTTTCAGGTATTCTAACTTGCACAATGTTACTTTCGTTATTTGATCCTTCTCTAGGATTACTCCTGACATTTGGAGATAAAATCGATGGAAATCTTGCAAATATTGTAGTTCGAAATTGGGGAGCCTTGATTGCTATTATCGGTGGTATGTTAATTTATGGAGCATATTATGAATCGAGTCGAGCACTTGTTTTAGTTGTTGCATCCGGAAGCAAAACAATATTCATCTTTTTGAATTTGATTTTTGGCCAAATCTATTTTTCAAAATCTGGAGTCGCTATTGTATTTGATTCGTTAATTGTAATCGTTTTTATTTCTTATTTAATGTTAAATAGAAACAAAGGAGACCTTACAACCAAAAATTGAACTTTGTCTATTTCTACCTAACGTACTCCACGCGACAACGGATTTTACGAACCTACACAATGCCCTTAATTTTAAATTAAAATTGTCGGTAGACCTTCGAATATCCATAATCTGACCAGATGTAAATCCTTTCATCTTTCCGAGAGTGGTGTGTGCACTCAAACAATATTGACAATTGTTAAATTGACTTACAACCAAATTGATGGCCTCACGCTCTTTTCCAGATAAGGAACTCTTTGCATTTTGAAACGCTAAATAATTTTGTAATCCAAACGTTGACTTTCCAAACATGGCATACAGGTGTAGTTTACACTTCCTGGAGAACTAGTGTAGGTCAGAATGGCTTTTAAATTTGTGCAAATTTCCTTTAGAATAAAGAAAATACAAAATTGGTTCAAAAAATTAAAATTGAGCCCTGTAAAATTTTTTTAAAAAAATCCAGGAAAAATCTGAGTCTTGGGTTTTGTTTCGATTAAATGTCTTGACAAAAGTTAATCATATTAACCTAAATGTTAATATGATTAACCAAATTTCTGATTCGAAAAACAGAATCTTAGAAACGGCGGTGGGAATCGCAAACGCAGATGGATGGGACTCATTGAGTGTCAAAAAAATTGCAGAAAAACTTTCTTTGACTTCTGCTGCTTTGTACAAACACTTTGAAAGTTTTGAAGATCTAAAAATACACTTAGCTCTATTGAGTTTCCAAGAAATTTCTGCACTCCTAGAAGAAGTTACAAAATTGCGTGCAAATTCCTCTGCACGATTGGAATACCTTGCTCTATTACTTAGAAAGTTTGCTCTAAAAAAACCAGGTTTGTTCCAAGCAAGTATGTTTCGCGGAGAGAAAGAACCAAAAGAGTTAGCAGCACTTAGGAGCCAATCTCAAAAACTCTTACGAGACATTTTCAGTGATTACACTATCCCTGATGATAAATTACTTTCAGTTAGTCGATCCTTTAGGGCACTTATCTTCGGGATTTTATCTCTAGAAATTAGGAGATCTTTTGGAATTCCAGAAAAACCTGAGGAAAGTTTTAAGGAAGCAGTTGCCATTTTTTTAGCGGGGTTAACAAGCAAATACCCCGAAGGAGAAAAAGAATGAATTTTTTGTCTAAGGCATTTCGTATCCGTTTCTATAAATTTTACAATGAAGTGTATCTACCAGAACACCGGGACCCTAGAACAGTTTTCTTCCATGCCTTGGGAACCATAATGGGTTTAATTTGGATTCCTTTTTCCATTTTATTTTTACATCCAATAACCATTGTTTGTTTTCCAGTTATTCATGGCGTTCCCGGAATTTTTGCCCATCGATTATTCGAAAGAAATGAGAAAGTTGGCAACCTAAGAATCAATCGCAAGGATTATTCGAATCTTTGGTTTATCCTAGCTAATCATATCTTTACCTTCCAACTGGTTTTTTATTTCTCTCGGAGAGAATTGTATGAAAAAAACTGATAATCCATTCATTATATGGAAACAAAAACTTAAAGGCATATCTGACTCGCCTTGCATCGATGAATGCGATTTTCGCAATAAAAATAGACAATGCCCGAATTGTGGATTGTTGCGAAATGAAAAAAAAGAATGGAAATTCTATTCGAATGATGAAAAAGCCCAAGTGATGGAGTTGTGCGAATTCCGTCGGTTGAATCTAACTTTGTAAGCGGGTAGTAAAAACTTCTTTTTTTTCCACCAGCCGCAGGATACATCAGTAGTCTCTGATCTTTAACTGCTTTCGGACTACAGCCTTAAACCTTACATGTGAGAAAAGTACTCTCTAGTTTAGATTTGAATGGAGGAATCATCTTAAAGGATCGAGCCAAACAAAATAAGTGCAAATTGTACTTACATAAAATTCTAAGCTCGAATGTTTTTTAAACCAAAATTACTATTTACATAATTTCCCAAAAATTGATATTCTTAACATAGAACTCAATAAAGCAAAAAGGATAAAACTGTCATGAAAAACCTGAATATTTTCTATTGGATCACAACGGGGCTCGTCTTATTTTTTTTATTACCTGGATCTGTTATGAATATCATGCAAACCGAGGATTGGCTTGAAGTTTTCAAACAACTTGGTTATCCGTCGTATCTATTGCCCTTTTTAGGTATTGCTAAAATTTCTGGATGTATAGTGATCGTACTTCCTAACCTTAGGCGACTGAAGGAATGGGCATACGCTGGTCTTGTTTTCGATATTGTTGGAGCAATTTATTCCGCATTCATGGCTGGACCGTTTGACCCAATGACTTTGCTTCTGATCCTACCCTTATCTGCTATTTTGGGATCTTATTTTTTATGGCATAAAAAAATAGGAACGTAATCCAATGTTTTAGGGATTGTTGGATCCTAAAAAACAGCAAGGAAGTTCTTTGGTCGTTTCTTCAATATTGCTGTAGGAGATTTCGTTTGAACAGAAAAACCTTTCTACTCTCTTTACTTTTTGCAGGGACTCAATTCAAGTTAAGGGGCAAATCGCTTCCTAAAAACAAAGGCCATGTATTGGTATTAGGTGGAGGGATGAGTGGGCTTGCTGCTGCAAAAGAGCTCTCTCAAAACGGATATTCCGTTGAGGTAATCGAAGCCAGGAATCGGTTAGGTGGCAGAATTCATACAAATTTGGATTGGGGATATCCTCTCGAATTGGGTGCTAGTTATATCCATGGAGTGCAGAAGAACCCGCTAGTCGAACTCAGTAAAAAAGCAAATTCTCCCCTTCTCCTACCACCTGAAGAGAATGTGGAATTTTGGTCCCAAGGGAAATCTTTGCGTCGTCCAATGATTACAAAAATGGAAGAGAAGGTTGCGGATCTTATTTCTTCCCTGGAATCTAAATCTGATTCTAATTCTGATACTCTTAGTTTTTCAGATTTGTTACGAAAGGAAAATCCAAATCTGAAGGGAATAGAACAAGACTTATACGACTGGATGGTATTGACGACGGAAGCTGCGGTTGCCATTGATTTAGAAAATCTATCAGCTAAGACTCATTTGGAGGAAGGAGAAACATTCTCTGGACCCGATATGGTATTCTTAAATGGATATGCGTCTTTATTACCGTACCTTTCCAATGGACTTAAATTACACTTAGGTGAAGAAGTGAATTTGGTAAAACAAACACAATCAGGTGTTCGGTTCCAATCGAAAAATAAATCTTGGGAAGGCGATTTTGCAGTCATAAGTATACCGTTAGGTGTTTTGCAAAAAGGAAAGGTTAGTTTTGAACCAGGATTTTCCCTTGCAAAAAAGAATTCACTTTCCCGATTGAAAATGGGTCTCTTAAACAAACTCTATTTGGAGTGGGATGAGCCCTTTTGGAATCCAGAATTAGGAACAATCGGTACGCGGCAGGAAAAAAGGGATTTTCGATATACCATATCGCTCTTACCTCTCTACAAAAAGCCCACTTTACTGTCTTTTGTTGCAGGAAAGTTTGCAAAGGAATGTGAAAGTTTTTCTAAGAAAGAGCTCGAAACCATGTTTTTATCTCGCCTCGAGACAGAGCTCGGAAAGAAAATTCCAAAACCAAAACGAATTCTTTATACACGTTGGTCCGAAGATCCTTACGCTTACGGTTCTTATGCGGCTTTTGCTATTGGGAGTACGGGAAACGATATGGATACTTTGGGAGCACGAGAAAACCGATTGTTTTTTTGTGGGGAACATACTTCACGTGCCCATTACGGATATGTTCATGGAGCCTATCTATCGGGGTTACGTGTCGCCAAAGAAATTCAAGAATGAAATGGAAACCACCAGTTCTGTATCATCGACTGGGATTGTTATATTATATATTATTGCAACTCAATGTAGTGGAAGAAAAATTATACTTAGTGTTTAAATAACAGAATATTTTATCGACATCACTTTGGGATAAAAAGGTATTAAAGTATAATAATTCCGCGATTTCCATATCCATTCCCCCAGCGGATAGATAAGAACTTGCAGGAGTTCCGGAATACATGGAAGGGCCTCCGTTAGCTGGTCTTAATTCAGCTTTAAAATCCCCGTTCCAAATTTCATTCTTACTGATCTGGAGGTTTTGAACCGAACCAAATGCGAGAAAATCAGTAGGAAATGTAAAAAGAGAAGTATAATCCCATCCGACATTATTCGTACCTAAAAGTGCTGCTCGAGGTGTATCATTTATATCAAATTGCCGTCCATTCGTAGATCCAATATTGAATACTGTTTGTGCTCCTCCCGCATTGGAAATATATTTCATCACGATAAAGAAGGAAGCACTATTATCTATATAGAGTCCGGTCGCGGTTGTTGTTCCAATAGTTTTGAGCCCAGTTTGCGTAAACAGAAGTGCCGGCAAACCATTCACTCTAGATGTTTGGTAGATTGGCTGAGCGGAAACAGTCAAATTTGTAAAGTGATTTCCAAAACCGCTTAGGTCTGCCCAGCTTTCAACTTCTGATCCATTCGTTGCAGAAATTGCATCTGCTTTTAACCAAATTCGCAGGGAAGATCCGCCAATGGATCTTGGAGCTGTTAGAAATACAGAATAGTCTTTGGTTGATCCATCTAACGCTGTAACCGTATACGTTAAACTGGATGTATATGAATTTGTAGTTACATTACTTATTTGTTCGACACCACCTATTGTAACTTTTTGTCCTGTAGTAGTAAATTCTGCTGTGTATGATGAAACGTTTGTTAATGTATCCGAAACTAAAAGGATTCTGTTGCCTGCAATAGTTCCGGTAAGATTTAAAGAAGGTATAGAGTATGCGGTAATGTCTTTATTCGAAAAAGATCCCGAAGCACCCAAAATACCCGCGAGTAACAAAGGATTAGAATTTCCTCCACTATCTCTTTCACTGAATACAAGAACTTGGAAGATAGGATTTAAGAAACAGGCATTCAGGAAAATTTGGAAATAAATAAGCAAACATAGATTTAGAACTAAATTTCTCAAAATTCGATTCAGGAAATTTTTGCCCATCTCTTCCCGCCAATTTTAAATCTAAATTTGTAATGAAATCAACTATTTATTTATAGTTTTGACAAATCTTCCTCCCCCATAGCGATACGATTGCAACGCAATAGAACTTCTTGAAGCTGGAAACCAGAGGTTTTACACTAGGGTAAGTCTTGTCTAGGATCAATGCAATTTCTTTGGTTGAAAAATCATAAATATCCTTTAAGATTAAAGCAATCTGTTTCTCGATTGGTAAATTTTTTGCCATACAAGTAAAACAAGTATCTATATGTTCTTTAACTTCATAAACCCCAGAGGGCGATTCTGATCGAGTGACAAGAATCTTTTCGGAAAGGCTTGGATTTTCCATAACCAATCGTTTAGCTTCCTCGCTAACATCAACTTTCCAACGTTTGTTGTGCTTTTGTCGATTAAAAGCGATATGAGTAGCAATTTGAAAAACCCATGTTTTTAAAGAAGATTCTCCGCGGTAGGTAGCCAGTTTTTCATAGGCTTTTAAAAAAGTATCTTGAGAGATATCCTCTGCATCAGCACGATTTGCAGTGATCCTATAAAGGTAAGACTTCAACTGTGCTTGAAACTCCAAAAATAAACTTTGGAATTTTTCTTTGGAGACTACAGAAGTAGTCTCCTCATTTTCTTTTCCATCCAAACCGTTCATCTCAATTCGCTCTCTCAACACTTGGAGTTAAGGATGTCGGTCGATTCTCCTTCTTGCACATATTATTATCCTTCGGACGCTCACCAAAGCGAAGTCCACCTGTTTCTGTTAAAGCTAACAAATCATGATCCTCATTGCAAACGGAAACAGGAGCCCATACGGAACAACCAGTCTCGGAAATATCTTTTTCGATTCCAAATTCTAATTTACAAGGTGTAAATCCAAATGCATCGATTAGTTCCTTTTGTTTGGTATGAAGAGTTACAAATTTTTTATCCTCGTAAAAAATTGCGTCCCAAGCGCCAGATACTACTTTTGACGGTTTTAATACTTCGTAGCGTCCAAAGGTTCGAAAAGAGAAAACAGGTACTTTCCCAAATGGATCTAAACTTAGAGTAAAGTCCAATGACCAACGATCCTTTTCAAAACTAAACTTTCTATGTCCGTAAGTTTGTCCATATGCGTACGGTTTTGGATCCGCAAAGACTCCATTCAAACCTTTAAATGGATTTGTCTGATTTTGGCATACCCCAAGAAAGATCAAAAATACCAAGCTCAAAACAGAAATTCGAAATTTTCTCATATCATTCTCCTCATTGAATTTCTGTTTCTGACAAATGAAACCAAGGAAATGGACGTTCTTTTAGAATTTTTTTCAAAGGCTCAAAGTAAAATTTTGAGCCTGGGTCGCCAAATTGGTTCCTACTCGTTTGCTACGCATCGAACTGGCCGGGCGTTTGTTTTTACTAAGTTGGCCATATCGCCCGTGTTGAAATATGTTAGAAAGGCACCAATCACATTGGATTGATTGGATGTGGACGTCCAATACTGCGTACTCTGTGTATTGGGAAAAATAGTCGAAATAAAAGGCGTACTCGCTTTAGAATATGCTAATAAACTTTGTAACTCAGTAACATTGGGCAATCGCCATTTTTTATTCGATATGG
>JALOTI010000022.1 GCA_025457985.1 Leptospira sp. | reverse complement strand
AAGGAGTTCGGGAATCTGCCACTATTGTGGGAATAAGTTTAAAGTTGAAGAATTAACAATGGACCACCTTATACCACTTATACGAGGTGGTAAATCAGTAAAGGCGAATCTGGTACCTTCTTGTAAAGAATGTAATTTTAAGAAAAAACATAGCCTAGCATTCGAAAAGGATTTTTTCAAATAATGGATCTCAAAGAATTAGGCTTTCAGGGTGATGATTTTTTACCAAGTAGAACAACGGAAGAAATCGATCTTGTCGACGAAAATGGGAATAATTATCAATGGGAAGTTTTTTATTCGTTTTCACTTGGTTCCAGTGATTATCTAGTTTTCCTTCCATCAAATGAAAATGAATATCAATTTATAAATGTGGAAATTGACGACCCAGAATCGGATATCCCAGGTTACATAGTTATGCGATTAGGCGTCGACGAAAATAGCGAAGAGATACTCGAAGAAATCGTGGAAGAAGATGAATTGCTAGAGGTTCGAGAGTTTGTGGAAGATGAGATAGGAATGTTGGGTCAATTTCTTAGCCAGGGGGAATGACGGTGGTCTCACCCTTGCTTACCACTTCGTTCTTTTGATTCGTCCAAACAATCTTCATTTTTACAGCTTTGATTCTTGAAATCTTTTCAATCACCTCTACTTCGCATTTGATTGTATCACCAAAAAAAACAGGTTTTCGAAACTTCGTTGTTGTTTCGAGAGCAACTGTGCCTAATCCAGGCAACTTCATTCCAAGGACAGGTGCAAGTAAGGAAGCAGCAAGTCCACCATGAGCAATTCTAGTTCCAAAGTCTGTAGTTTTTGCATATTCTTCATCCACATGTAATGGGTTGAAGTCCCCCGATATTCCAGCAAACAAATACACATCCGTTTCTGTAATTGTTTTACTAAATGAGGCTTTATCACCTATCTGAATCTCTGAAAAACTCTTTCCTTTTGTATACATATTAATTTTCTCTTAAGATTGTAATTGGAAATCGGAAGTGATAATAAACACCTTTTCCTGGAGCTGATTGGAAATTTATTTCTTCACCTTTCAACTGTTTGGAGAGAGAAAAGATAACTGACAATCCAACTGACTCTAATTTATGTGGATCTACTTCTTTTGGAAAACCGCAACCCGTATCCGAATACATCAAATCCACAAAATCGGAATTATAAAGTTTTAGTTTGATTTGAATTTTCGGATTTTCCATTGGAATATTAAATGCATGCCGAAATGAATTTGTCATCATTTCCGTAACAATCAATCCCATTGGAATTGCATTTACGAGATCCATTTCAACTGGGTCGATATTCATTTCAAATTGAATATCCATCCTCATGTACATGAGTTTAATATTCTCAACGAGATTACCTATATAATCATCTGCACTAAGCGCAGAGAGATTTCGAGAACTATACAATTTTTCATGCACTAAAGCAATCGCTTTGATTCTTGCCATACTTTGTTCAAGTATTTGCTTCATATCTTTTGAAACAGAATCAGCTTGCAATTGAAGAAAGGATATAATCACTGCTAAATTATTTTTTACTCTGTGGTGTATTTCTGTTAGAAGGATTTTATTCTCCTTTAAAGTTCCCTCTAGTTTTGATTTACTTTCCATAATTTCTGTAATGTCAGAAACAACCGCAACAGAACGACCACCCTTATCATCTAAACCCGGGATAAAGAGTCTAGTTTCTAATACCCATTTTATTTCACCATTTCGTGTCAAAAATCTATAAGAAATTCCGGATCTATTTTCTTGGAGATTTTCGGACCAAATCTTAAGCATCCTCTCTCGATCCTCGGGATGAACCGCTTGGAGAATTAAATCTGAATTTTCTTTCAGATTCTCCGCGGATTCGCCAAGTAAGGATGAATACCTCTGGTTTAAAAACTCTACTTTCCATGTTCCTAAATTGAAAACGATGACTGCATTATCAATTCGTTCAAAAATCGTTCGATACAAAAGATCTGATTCTGCCTTTTCTTGTAGAACTTGTTTTTGAATTCTCAATTCTCTCTGTAACAAAAAGTAGATGATGATTCCACTGACAGATACAAATAGCCAACCTTTGTAATTTTGTGCGTATCGTATTTCATCAGAGCTATTCAGTAAAATTCCGAGCGCCTTGTCCGAAAAATAAATCCAAACATAGCCAAATAAAAGATAAAAAATCGCAATTCTACCTGCAGGTGCAAAGCCCATGGATTATGAGAACTCCTGCAGTTGGCGGAATCTGTTCTGGACTTTCTCCTCGATTTGGGCAGATATCTTTTGGAATTCCGACCAAATAGAATTGAGTTCCTTTTCTAAAAAGGGAGAAAGTCTAGAGATGGAAACAAGATACTTCCCACATAGATAGTATGTTAGCAATTCACGGTCCAAATTCTTTTCTTCTTTTGAATAAAATTCTGAATCCTTTTTAGAATCCTCAGCGGTTAAGGAAAGGATAATAAACACGGAAAGAAGGTCGGCAAAGGCAAATTCCAAAGATTGGGATTTTTTCCTTTGGGTTTTTTCTTCTACTTTCAATATCGAATCGAATAAAAGGTTTAGAATTTTATCTGATGGATTCTGCGAACTATCCCATTTTTTAAACTCAGTTGTAAACTTTTCACGGCCAGGATAGAGAGCAGTTATGATGGAGCGTTGGATTTCGCTAGTTCCTCCTCCGATCGTTCCTAACTTAACATCACGATAAAACCGTTCTACAATATACTCCTTCATATAACCGTAACCGGCAAAAAGTTGAACCGATTCTTTTGCGACATCTTCCGAGAGTTCAGAAGAAATTAATTTACCTAAACTACTTTCCAAAGGGGAAGGGATTCCCGCATCCTTTCTTTCCGCAACCCAATAGATGAGTCGCCGACCCGATTGCATATAGACCCAATTTTTAACGAGGATCTCCTGCATCGCATAAAAATCACCGATCTGTTTTCCAAATTGAACTCGTTCACGAACATAACGCATTCCTTTTCGAAAACAATACTCCATAGCACCAGCAAGACCAGCAACAAACACAGTTCTTTCCCATTCCAGAGTTTCCTTGCCAATTCTCATGAAACCAGTATTAAGTGGACCAAGTAAATTTTCCTTGGGAATAATCATGTCTTCAAAAACAAGTTCTGCTGTCATCGAGGTATGATGACCTAACTTTTTTAAAACCTTACTTACTTGGAAACCTTTTGTATTGCTATCAACAATAAATGCGGAAATTCCCATGGGCCCTCTTCCTTTTTCAGAAGTCCGAGCCATCACAACAAACACCTGTCCAACGGGGCCATTTGTGATATATATCTTTGTTCCGTTGATTTTCCATCCAAACTCTGTTTCTTCTGCCTTGGTTAGGAGAGCTGCAGCATCAGAACCTGAGGCGGGCTCCGTCAAAGCAAAACCCGCAATCCACTCACCTGACGCTAGTTTGGGTAGATATTGACTTTTTTGGGCATCCGTTCCTTGGAATACAATTGGCATGGTCCCAATGATCATATGGGCTGCCCAGGAAAGGCCAAGTCCCCCGTCCAAAGATCCAGATGCAAATGCATCCGTTGCTATTGAACACAAAAGACAACTGGCACCTTGGCCACCATACTCAGTTGGAATTGAGAGCCCCGTCAATCCTGCTTTTCGAAACTTGTTCCAGATTTCTTCCGACCAAATTTCTTTTTCATCTCTCTCCTCTGAACTCGGAAAAATTTCCTCCTCTGAAAAAGTAAAAACAGTATTATAAAACTCTCTCTCGTCATCCGAGAGATACGGATTTAGTTTCGGGTGAATCATGAATAAATTCCTTCTATTTCTTTTTTGAATACTTCAGCAATCACGTTTCGCTTCATCTTTAGGGTTCTTGTCATTTCCGTATCTGGATCAAATGGGCGACTCAAAACATAAAAATTGTTTGCTGGAATCATTTCAAATCCCTTAAAACCGTTTTCTTTTGAAATGAGTTTTGCAATTTCCGATTTATAGAGATCTCTAACCTTAGAATTTTGGTTCCATAGATGCGTAGATTCTTTTGTAATTCCCTCTAATTTAGCTTCAACTGCATCAAAGTTTGGAACGATAAGTGCACCCAAAGTTTTTTTGTCATGACCAACAACCATCACTTGATCGATGTAAGGTGACGTAAGCAGTCGGTCTTCAATGGGTACGGGTTCAACGTTTTCCCCACCAATTAGGGCTATGGTATCTTTAGATCGACCGGCAAAGATCAATTCATTTCTAAATGAAATTTGCATCAAGTCACCTGTATCAAAAAAGCCATCAGCATCAAATACAGTTTGATTGAGTTCAGGTCTTTTGTAGTATCCTTTCAGAATCTGTGCAGACTTAATCCATAAAGTGCCTTTTTCACCAGGCTTGGTAACAATTCCTCCACGGTCATCTTTCAATCGGATTTGGTATCCATCAATTGGTATACCCACTGTTCCTTTTGTTGGCTTTGAATTGGAACGAATCGATACGACAGCTGAAGTTTCAGTCATTCCGTATCCTTCTAAAACTTTAAGTCCGATAGCAGAGAGAAATCCATCAACTACACTTGGTAATGCGGAACCTGCGGAAATACAAACTCGAATTCTACCACCTAGTGCTTTATGGATTGCTGAAAATATTTTAATAGATAGAAGTTTGAGAGGTGAAAGTAGAATTAATACTAAAAGAGCACCGAATTTTCTAAATAACGAAATGATAAGATTTGGTTTTAAAACTTGAAAATCATATCCTTTAAAAATCGCTACATACTTTGCCCAAAGAGATCCCACTTTCAAAAAGAAATGAAATAACTTCTCTTTGAACCCTCCTTCTTTGCTAACCTTGGTCATGATTCCATTAAAGACGGATTCCCATATTCTCGGTACGGAAGGAAAGATGGTGGGCTTAAAATCCCTTAGATCATCTTTTAAGGAATTCATATTTGAAACTAAAAAATCTATCCCAAGATACACTCCTGCGTATTCAATCGCTCTTTCAAATGCATGCCAAGGCGGAAGTAAACTAACTGCATTATCAGAAGAGTTCATATCAAGTCTTGAAGTAGTATTTTCAATAGCTGTAATCCAACCTTTTTGCGAGAGCATAACTCCTTTTGGATTACCTGTTGTTCCGGAAGTATAAATAAGTGTGGCTAAAGAATCTGGATCTATCTCGGACAGTCGCTTTTGGAGAACAGCTTCCCCCTTCTCTTTGAGTACATTCTGTCCTCTTTTTGCAAGACTGAAAACAGAATCTTCCCCCTCATACAAATCACCCAGATCCGTTTCTAAAACAAAAATTTCACGGAGATTTGGCAATTCTCCCAGTAAAGGCAAAACTCTATCCTTGTCCTTTTTCTTTTGAACAATTAAAAATTTGGATTCGGAGTGACCTAATATATAAAGAATTTCTTCTTTAACAATATCAGTTCCACGGGGAACAACTACGGCACCTGCACTCAAAATAGATACATCAGTCCGCAACCAATTCACAGTAGCGTCGCAAAAAAAACCGATTCGGTCTCCAATCTCTACTCCCAAATCGACTAGACCGACTGTCAATTGGTCGACAAACAATTTCAGATCGGAAAAACTGATCCCTGGGAATTCGTTTCCTTTTGTACGCTTTCTAAAGCTAATTTTATTCGGAAAAATTTCGGCTGTAGTTTTTAGGGCATCATAGAGAAGTTTCGGTTTTTGGTTCATGGACTTGCCTTTTCTGCATGGATTTGGAAAACAAATAGATGTGATAAAAAACCACTGTTCGTTTTTTGCAAGTGTTTTCTTTTTTTTGACAAACTTTTCGTGTAGGTAGCCACATATATGTTTTTTTGGATTCAGGACGGAAGAATTTCACCCAGGCCACCGATCGTTCGTGAACCGAGAGTCCTTTCGATAGATCGAGCAAGGAAAAGCCATTTCGTGGAAGCCCAAACAGAAGAAAGGAGGGAGACTTCCGGAAATCTATTCCAGTCCAGTGCGAAAAGTAGTTACGGATCTCCAAACAAACGCGACACGTCTGTGTTTTTTATACATGAGATCATGACTGAACCCGTCTTTTCCTTAGATCAAAATATAACTATAGGTCAAGCGCTTAGGGAACTTAAAAAAAGAGAAATTCGACACCTTCCTATCACGGACCCATCGAAAAAACTCATCGGATTCCTATCCGAGAGAGATATCCTTCAAAATCTTTTGAAAGAAAATGAAAATATAGAATTAAAATTGGTCATGATCCAGCCGGTCCTTGTCTGCAAACCTTCCAGCGAAATCCGTCTTGTCGCAAAAACTCTGATCCAGGAACGTATTGGTTGTATGCCTGTCGTGGATGAAGAACTTAGACCCGTTGGGATCGTTACAAGATCGGATCTTTTGAGGCTCCTTACAATCTACCCGGAACTAAATCTAATCGCATAACAGGATTTTATGATAATTGATTTAACAATAATCTTTTTTTACTTTTTAATAGTTTTTCTCTTAGGATTAAAATTTTCTAAATCCAATCAGTCGGAGTCAGACTTCTATCTAGCAAAAAAGGAAATCCACTGGTCTTTTTTGATGATTTCTCTAGTTGCAACAGAAACTTCGAGTTTGACATTTTTATCTATCCCTTCCTTAGCAATTAAAACAGATTTTAGATTTTTAGAAATTGCAATTGGATACATCATTGGAAGGACAGCTGTGGCTTACTTTTTATTGCCTTTTTATTTTGCAGGTAATGGAATATCAATCTACGAATACTTAAATCAGAATTTTGGATTAGTTACACAACGTACGGTATCATTCATATTTACTATCTCGAGACTCCTTGGCGACGGAATTCGGCTTTACGTCAGTGCACTACCAATATCCTTTTTGCTCCAAAAAATGGGTGTATCGATGGATCCCGAGTGGACTGGAATGTTATCCTTGTTCATTTTGAGTTTAGTAACAATTGTTTATTCCGTAGTAGGAGGTTTTCGAGCTATTGTTTTTACTGATGTTTTACAATGGCTTGTCTATATCACTGGTGGATTTTTTGCCTTATATTTGCTTTTCCAATTCTTATTTCAAACTGGGGAAGATTTATCAACTATCATACAAAATCTATCAAACCAGAACAAATTCCAAGTCTTTCACTTCGGAATAGATTCTAATTCTGATCCAAATTACTTTTTCCTTTTTGCCATTTTGGGAGGTGCTTTCATCTCGATAGGTTCTCATGGAACAGATTTGATGTTAGTTCAAAGAGTAATTGCTACAAAAAATTTGAATTCTGCAAGGAAGGTGTTAATTGGAAGTGGAATTCTAGTGTTTTTTCAATTTGTATTATTTTTAAGTATTGGATCCCTCTTGTTTTATTTTTATAAAAATAATCTTCCTCCAGCTGATAAGGCTTTTAGCCAATTTATCATAGATTATGTGCCAACTCCTATCTTGGGTCTCCTTGTATCAGCTATTTTAGCAAGTGCAATGTCCACACTCTCATCGACGATCAATTCGTTATCCCTTACTTGGGCAAGAGATTGGAATTTGGATAAAATGTTCAGACCTCGAGGGATCTCCCTATTCTTTGGAATTTTACTTTTTCTATCGAGTCTCCTTCCTTTTTTCCTCGCAAAGGATTGGGAAAAAGGAATTCTTGAAGTGGGTTTAACGATCTTTAGTTTTACCTTAGGACCCACAATATTTGTTTTCTTTTTGGCACAATTCCAAAGAAAACTCGCCATTAGTTCTTGGTTTTTTTCTTTTCTCTTACTCTTTTCTATTTTTATTACTGTTGGAATAGGTCATTCGTTCAAAATTCCATTCACCCTTCTCATTCCAATGGGATTTGCAATTACCGCAAGTTTGGTGTTCTCAACTGATTCTGTCCAGAGACTGATCAGAAAAACCCAAATGAACTTGAAAAAATGACAAAAGAATCAAATAAAAATTGACAGAATTGAGACTACGAAGTCGTCTAAGAAATAAGAATGAATATTTCAATGAACAGCATCGCTCTTCTACTCCTCCTCGTACTTCTATAGTTCGAGGGAGATAAGACTTTGCACAAAGCCTACTCCCGACTGGGATGTGGGCTTTTTTTATACCTTGGCCCCTTCCCGGTTGTAGGCCGTTCGACGGAGGAAAAAATGGACCAAGGAAAAAAAATCAAAATTCAAGACGTTACATTGCGTGATGGAAACCAAGCCCTCAAAAGACCGTGGGACTTGGATCAAAAAAAAGAAGTCTTCGATCTTCTAGTTGAATTACAAGTCGATGGCATCGAAGTTGGGTTTCCCTCATCCAACCAAACTGAATTTGAGGCTACCAAAACATTGGCTAAACGGGCTCCCAAAGAGCTTCCGATTGCTGGACTTTCTCGTGCAAATAGGTCAGAGATTGAAAGGACTTGGGAAGCTTTGTCCTATGCTGGTACACCAAGACTTCATATCGTCTTTCCCGTAAGTGACTTTTCCATAAAACACGTGCTACATATGTCCGAAGAACAAGTAGTATCGAGAATTATTGATACAGTTTCTTTCGCACGATCGATTGTAGGAACGAGAGGTGAGGTTCAATTTTCTGGTGAACATTTTGGTGATGCATTGGAAAATTTTGATTTTGCAACCCAATGTTTTTTAGCAGCAATTCAATCAGGAGCAAATATCATAAACCTTCCCAATACTGTGGAAAGGTATAGACCTTTTTTGTTTGTGGGTATGGTTCAAAAAGTTGCTGAACGAGTTGGTGGTAGGGCGGTCGTTTCTGTACATACACACAACGATTTAGGAATGGCAACTGCAACATCTGTTGAGTGTGCGTATGTGGGAGCAACACAAATCGAAGTGGCATTGAACGGTCTTGGAGAAAGAGCCGGGAACACGAATTTATATGAAACCGCTATCGCCTTACATCAAAATGGTGAGTCAATTGGAATTCGTTTTGATCGTATCTACCCCACTGCTAAACGAATTTCCGAATTAACAGGAATTCCCATTGGAGAAAAAACTCCGATCATCGGCGCTGATATCTTTTCGCATCGTTCAGGAATCCACCAGGACGGAGTGGCAAAAACCAAAGGTATGCAAAAAGGCGCTTATCGGACCTTTTCACCTGAATTTGTTGGTAGAAACGATTCGGAAACCATTTCCTTTACCAACCAATCAGGTCACAGAGCAATTCAATTCATTTTGGAGTCCAAGGGATTAGAGGTCACAGCTGGTTTGGTTGAGGTGTTGTTTGAAAAGGCTAAAGCGACTTCGACATTGGAAGGCAATCGGGAGATCACCGAATCCGAGTTAGTATTGTGGGCAAAACAACAACTGATTGTTATCTGATTTTCTGAACAGTTGGAATTTCTGTCCAGAGAATCTCTAGCCTTAGTCCTTCGAAACCGTTGACAAACTTATGTCAATCTGTCATAATTCCCCAGGGTTTCTCGGAGGACATATGTCTAGAACTTTGATCAAACAAACTCGCATTTTTGATGGCTCTCAAAATCCATCTTATGTGGGTGATATTAGGATTGTAGACGGAAAAATCGAGGAGATGGGAGTTTCCCTGCTTTCGCAACCCGGGGATGAAGTTATTGATGCAAAAGGTCTTTGGTGTACTCCAGGTTTTATAGACTTTCATACGCACTATGATGCTGAAATTGAAGTAGCGCCTGATCTTTCCGAATCCGTACGACATGGTGTAACAACCATAACACTCGGTAGCTGTAGTCTAAGTCTTTCGTTAGGTGACCCTACGGATTTGGCCGATATGTTTAGTCGAGTGGAAGCCATCCCCCGCAAAAATGTTTTAGAAATACTGCAATCCAAAAAGACTTGGAATTCTGCAAAAGAATACAAAGATCATTTGAATTCTCTTCCTCTTGGTCCAAATGTAACATCCTTTGCAGGCCACTCTGCAATTAGAACCCATGTATTAGGATTAGAAAGGGCCCTTACAAAAGGAGAAAAGGCGACCAAACAAGAGTTAAACCAAATGCAAACTCATTTGGAGGAGGCTTTGGATGCTGGGTTTCTTGGGTTGTCGATCAACACTTTGGTTTGGGATAAGATGGACGGATCTCGGTTTCGATCACGACCTCTGCCTTCCACTTTTGCCCCTTGGAGCGAATATCAGTTTTTGAACAAAACACTTCGAAATCGTGGTAAAGTATTCCAAGGAGTTCCCAACGTTTCTACAAAAATCAATCTGCTTATGTTTTTATGGGAAGCCTTTGGTTTCTTTCGAAAGCCACTTAAAACAACAATTATTTCTTTAATGGATGTTAAGTTTGATCCAAATCTTTACAAACTGCTTCATTGGATTGGTAGACTTACAAATAAAATTTTTAAATCCGATTTTCGATTCCAGGCTCTGCCCGAACCATTTGATTTGTATGCCGATGGCATGGATGTAGTTGTCTTTGAAGAGTTTGCGGCTGGAGCAAAGGCAAATCATATAGAAGATGAACTGGAAAGGAAAACATTGGTAAAAGATCCACAGTATAGATCATTTTTTAAACGACAATGGACGAATTGGTTTTTACCGAGAGTATTCCATCGTAATTTTAAAGAAACTAAGATTGTGGATGCACCCGACTCGAATCTAATCGGAAAATCCATTGATCAGATAGCAAAGGAAAGAGGAGTTCATTCTGTCACTGCGTTTTTGGATTTAATTGCAGATCATGGAAATAAAATTCGATGGTATACGGTTATGGCAAATCATAGGAAGGAACCTCTCCAAAAGATAGTTTCCTACCCAGATATCTTAATTGGTTTTTCCGATGCAGGTGCGCATTTGCGAGGAATGGCCCATTATAATTTCCCTCTCCGGATGTTAAAATTGGTACATGACTCGCATTTGGAAAATAAACCATTCATGAGTTTGGAGCGGGCTGTTCACCGACTAACAGGAGAGATAGCAGATTGGTTTGGTCTAGAAATTGGTTATTTAAAAAAAGGAAAACCAGCAGACCTAGTACTTATTGATCCAACAAAGCTAGATGATAGCCTCGCAAAAGACGTCGAAGCACCTATGCCTTTTATGGAAAACTTCCAGAGGTGGGTCAGACGAAATGATGATACCATAAAAAAAGTTTTTATCTCTGGAAAACTTGCCGTAGACCAAGGAAAGCCAGTTAAGGCACTTGGGAAAGAAAAGGGATACGGTAGATTTTTAGAGACCACATTAGGA
>JALOTI010000413.1 GCA_025457985.1 Leptospira sp. | reverse complement strand
ATTTTTTAGATCAGAAAATTCTCTTGGACAGAACGTACATTTTAGTTCACAGCCATGATACACTTCCCACTCGATATAACTAGGTGACGGTCTCAATAAATCTGAATTTGTTTTTAAAAATTCGGATATATCTTCATATTCAATTTCTGGATTTTTTTGAAGTATGCCTCTAACAAGATATTCAGACCTCTCACTATTAATTCTAAAGTCGAGTCGCATTTGACGAAGGTCTGGAGATTGAAAGAAAATATCTACATCATATAAATTTATATTCTTTAAAAAGAAGGAATGTATATCCGTACTCAAATTTTGAGGTAAAGAAGATAAAAATTCTCTGGAAATCGTAGTGGGGATTAGTCCCGCAGGAAGATTCTCGCTATAAGAATATTGGCTGAAGAATTGTTTATGACGATTCCAACTTTTTTCAGTTAAACGAAGATTTAAAAGAGGAGAAATTCCTGTAAAATACCAAAAACAGACTTCATCCCAATCCGGGTCATTAAATTTCGAATTGGGAAGTGATTTTCCTATATCCAATAAAAATTCAAGTTCAGAGACCTCTTTGTTGATCCAATTAACAACCGCTAAATTGGTATACTCGCATTTTGATAGCAGATCCGAGTTGGTATTGATATAAATGGGTAGGTCAGGAATTAACGTATGGATTCGTTTCAGAAATTCAAGACAAAGGTCCTTATCGAAATTTTCTGTTAGATATTTTAAATCTTTAGGATTTAAATAAACAGCAGCACAACTCGGTTTGTAGTCTTTTCTGTCCATACTAGTCCATTTCGTATTTTTCGATAGGATTAGAGATATTATGCTCTTTTGCATAAATAGGATCGAAGATTGTAATGGATGTAGTTTTGCGCGTAGACGCTACCCAATCGTCAAAAGAACCTTGTTCTTTTTCTCGATAGAGTAGTCCTTGAATACCTCGTTTAACAGCATCGAGGGGAGTAGGTCTTGAACCTTCTACAAAAACAATACAATATCTCTTTCTGTCATCGCGGAATACTTCAGAAACTTTTCCAACTGCTACCTGGGAAAGTACGGAAGCCGTTGTTGGCTGGCTCTTGTAGAGTTCAAAAGTAGGAATCCAATTCACTAATCCTCCACTGGCTTTGTAACGAGATTCATTTCTTGGTCCAGAGGCAACCAAACGGAAAAAAGATGGATCTTTCATCGATTTACTGCGAATTTCATTTAACTCGGCAAAAATTCGGGACTCTTCATCGATGGAATTGTTTGCGGGTGAAAAAATGATTTCACGGAACTTAAATTCAGATCCAACTTTTGCTTTGTTCCGATTATACCAGTTTTGAATTTCTTGTTCTGAGGGAAGTGACGGCGAAATGCGAATTTGCAATAGCTGTGCCTTCTTAATTTGAAAGGGAAGGTCATCTAACCATACCTCATACGGAAGGCCAAATTGCTGAGGAATGGTTCGTTTGAAAACTTCGATATCTGTTATTCCTTGCGCATCCATTCGTTTTTGAATTTCTGCTTCGATTCTTTTCTCATTTACCTGAACCGATTCTTCGTCGGCGGCAATATCTACAATCGCTCGGTCTATGAGAAAGTCTAGGACTTGTGAGTGAAGTGAACCCTTCTTGCGAGAAGCTGGTATAAACCTGGAGAGTGCTTTGTATTTTTCAGCACCTTTTTCATAGTCAAGACTGGAGATGGAGATTGGCCCGACGATCGCAATAACAGAATTTAGAGATTCATAAGCACCAATCAGTGAAACGGGTGCAAAAACAAAGAGTAATACAATGAGTAGTTGCTTTAATTTTTGCACAATCACAGCGAATTCTTTTTAACCGATAAATGCAGAATGTAAAGCTTTTACTGCCTCTTCCGCTTGGTTTTGTTTGATTACACAGGATATTTTTATTTCAGAGGTTGAAATCATCTCTATATTGATATTTTTTTCTGCTAAAGATTGGAACATAGTCGCTGCAACACCAACATGAGATTTCATTCCGACTCCAACTGCCGACACAATGGATATATCTTCATCGATTTCTGCCTTTGCATTCCCATGCTCTTTGGCATAAGCTTCAATAATCGGCTTAGCAGCGGCTATATCCTTTTTTGCAATTGTAAATGAAATGGTATTCTCACCATTTCTAGGCGAAGATTGAACGATAACATCGACGATTACATCTTTGTCTGATAATTTTTTAAAAAGTTCAGCCGCAATTCCTGGTTTATCTTTTACATCTGCGATTGTAACACGTGCTTGGTCACCTTTTGCAGTAACTCCACTGACTTTCATTTTTTCCATAATTTTATCCTCACTCATAACAAGTGTTCCAGGTCGATCATGAAAACTGGAACGTACGTGGATTACCACATTATAATTCATACCTAACTCTACACTGCGAGAGTGTAAAACACCGGCACCAAGACTTGCTAACTCTAACATTTCTTCGTAGGTGATTTGTTTGTGCATCTTTGCATTTGGAATTTTTCTAGGATCGGCTGTATAAACACCGTCAACGTCGGTATAGATTTCGCACTCGTCTGCACCAAGAGAAGCAGCGATTGCAACTGCAGAAGTATCACTTCCACCTCGGCCAAGAGTGACTATGTTTTCATCCTTATCAATTCCTTGAAATCCTGCAACAATGACAACCTTACCTTTGTTAAAGGCCTCGTCTATTCGGGTGCGATCAATCATTTCTATTTTTGCATTCGAAAAATTTCCATCGGTTAGGATTTTAATCTGTCCTCCCGTAAATGACTGTGCTGGAACACCAATTTCATTCAGGGCTATCGCAAGAAGTGCGATGGATACCTGTTCCCCGGTAGAAAGGAGCATATCCATCTCTCGTTTGGGGGGATTTTTAGAGATTTGGTCAGCAAGGTCTACCAATTCGTCCGTAGTATGTCCCATTGCAGAAACAACAACGGCTACTTTGTGACCTTCGTCGTGGTAACGTTTGATCCGTTTTGCCACGTTTTGAATTTTTGTGGTGTCTCCAACAG
>JALOTI010000412.1:3018-3631 GCA_025457985.1 Leptospira sp. | reverse complement strand
ATGAATCATTTCCTTTGAAATGCTTCTCATTCATTCCTAAATAATCCACTCGGGTATCCCTCGCCCATTCGACACCTATCTTTGGCAATAACCCATCAATACCCTCTTTAGAAATTCCTTCCTGGAACATTGGATGCCCATATATTATAGGTATGTCTAGGTTTCTTTCAAATATACCTGTTAAAGGGAGGCAAGTTTCGATAAAATCTTTTACGGTTTCTTCAGGAGGAGCAGCATAAGTAACAAGTATTGCACCGTTATCTTTACCATCTGATCGCCGTATGTATTCTTCATTTAAGGTTGTCATTTTTTTGCTTTTATTCCTACAACTTCCACTTTCTTGGGAGTAAAAACATCAATACCAAGTAAGCTCCCAATCTTCTCTGCAAGTTTCTTCATCCCTTCAATAGTATCTCCTGCAGCTGAAGCTACCATCTTTGCAGACTCTAACATCGGTTTTTCTATTGCCTGGATTGTTTTGGAGACATCAATGATTGCATCTTTATTGTCTCGGAACATCTCATGCATAGATTTTGTGAGTTCATAACCAATCTTTGCCGCTTCTTTTCCCTCCTCACCTGCAAATAGATTTTTTCCTTCATTATCAAGCCTT
>JALOTI010000412.1:0-2994 GCA_025457985.1 Leptospira sp. | reverse complement strand
AGCGACTGATTGTCATAAGGTGTCGATAGATCCGCTTCGCTCCTGATTTGTTTATTCCCATCAAATTTGAATCCGGCTGCGACGTTAGAAGAAACTCCCAATTCTTTTTTCCCGAGTAACCACTTCGCTTCAGGGCTCAATTCACCGAATGACTGACCCATAAGTCTTGGATCTTCTTCGAGCATTTTTGAAGCAGAAATAATATCTCCATTTGAAGACTCTAATGCTTTTGCGAGTCCCATAGCTCCGAGTACCCCACCACCAATCAATCCTTGCCTTCCTTTTTCCGCTAATGATTCAGCTATTCCCATCCGTGCATTGGCATTCATTTCACTTCCATCCGACATTCCAATCCCAGATGAGAATCTCGAAAAATTCATCATGTCACCGGAATAGCCTTTTGCCATAGTTGCCTGTGAAATCTCGGACATTTTACTCAGAAACTCAGATTGCTTAAGTCCAGAAAAACCTGACTCAGTTGCAGCTCCCCTAAACCAATTGAGACTAGCTTCTGGGTTTCCTTTCCTTAATCTTGCCATTGCAGTCATAACTTCACTTGCGCCTACACCTTGTGAGGAGGCGAATCGAAGTTCCTGATCATCAATTGATCTTTCCTGGATACCAGTTCTTCCGGTTATCCTTCCTCTTTGAACGACTGCTTGAGCAAGTTCAGCATTGGAAAACATTCCTTGGTCCTTATGGAAATAGCCACCCGTCGCTCCAATTGTTGATGCTTGGGACATTATAGCTTCAGTATGCTTTTGTCCAACATCGGATACGAGTTTCAACATCCCTGCGGTTGCAGCTGCAATCACACCTCCGACAAACGGAAGTGAACTTGCCGCCTTAGCAATAAAGGATCCCTTACCTTTCGGTTCATCTCCACTATCAGGTGAGGGAGTCGGGATATTCCTGTTTCCTCCATTCCCTGAGTCTGAGGAACCTCCGCTCGGACCTTTTCCATTTTTAATATCTTTAAAATTTGCATTTGTTATTTCAATAGTTGCATTCTGAATCGCCTTACTTGCGCTTTCTGGAGATTTATTTTCTTCATTGGAATCTTTTTCTTTATTCTTCTCTCCATGTTTGACCATAAAATTTCTCATGGACTCAACACTTGAGGACAAGGTTGAATAAAAGGCTCCTTGTTTTCCTTCAGAAATAGCTTGTTGGGCACCCGAAGCTATTCCTTCTCCTCGATGTTTGTTGTTATAGAAACTTTCACGGATCTTTTCTCGAAATGAATCTTTATCTACAGTCTTTCTCGTAGATGATGGATAGTGGCTGTTTGAGTTTTGGGGTGAGGAAGGAGAAGAAGGAAATTTGGATCCCTCTTTTCCTCTTCTTCCTATTTTATCGAATATCTTGGAAATCTCAGAGTCATCACCTTTAAGTTTGACTTTTATATTGACTTGCTCTGAACTCATGTTATTCGATCTTGATTCTTTCTCTTAGCTCGCGAATTCTATTCTGCTTTTTAATTTCGCATTCTGCGAGAATATCAGCTTGGGTAAATCCTTCCTCGGCCTGAAGCATACGCTGTATTCTCTGAGGAATTAGAGTTAGTGGATCTGCTTTCTCTATCTCGACTATCTCCATTATTACCTGTCGTATCTCTAAGTACCGACTGAAATCCCCCAGAATCGCGCTCGCCTCCAGAAGAAAACTCTTCTGCTCTTCGAACATGTCTTCTATGTTTCTTATTCCTTTTGGAAGGATGTGAAACTTTTGTATCATGTAGAGATCCTGAATTATTCCTGGATTCTTTTGAATGTATTCCTTGGTCTCTATTTTTTTTTAACTCCTCTCGGAAGGAAGCTGATTTCTCTTCATATTGTTTTATGAGTTCAGCAACCAAGTCTGGTTCTGGATAATCTTCGACTGCACGGTATTTTTTATACTCATCCGGAACAACTCGCAAAACAACTTCCAAAGTTTTGCATGCGAGAATGTATCCATAAGTTGCACCAGGGATGCTCTCAAGTGACACACCCCCTAGCCTTCTTGCTACTGCTAAATCAATATCGATATTCATTCTTGGAGTCGCAATTTCTGCTATCCAAGTTTTCCCCTGGGAAGTCAGAGTAATTTCTCTGTTAGGTTGCAAAATATTCATAAATATCCTTTAAAAAATTAGTTATAAGCTTCCATTGGTTCCCAATCCATAAGTTCAAAGCTCACACTTCGACTTGTAAATTGGTTATTCATAAGGTTAAAACCTTCTGTTTGAACGGCACCAATCAATTGACCTACCCTTTTGCCACTGGACTTATCAATTACTAGAATTGAATACAAATCATCAGCTCGCGTATCGTCGTTGGTATTGATATCTACAACACCATCAACTTTACTTCTCAGGATATGGAATTCTCCATTTGCCTGGCCTGACCAATCTAATGATTTCAGGCCTCTCGGTTTTCGAAACCCCAAAGCTTTAATTGGCTGAACATTATTGTTAATTGTAACGTTCAATGATGTCATGAATCCGACTGTTTGGCCATTGATCTTAATCAAGGCATCATTTCCAGTCAGGATATCGGGATTAGGTGGAAGATTTGCTGGCATTGATTATTCTCCTGTAGAAGAACCTCGAACAACATCGAGATTGAGTAAAAAGAACATGAAATTGATCGGTGACACCAACTTCCCATCTGGAAAAACGAAGTAGATTGCATCACCATCTCTTCTGATCGTAAAGTTTTCAGAAAAGGCACTCTCTCCAGTGTAGATGTTTCGAGTTAGCCATCCATACTGTTGAACATAAGTGAATCTAAAACGATTTGTAACTGCCGTCCGAATATCGGAATCCGTAAGTGCTCCTCCAAATGCATCTTGATCAACTGGAACCTCTCCAAGAAATGTATCCTGAAGAAACTCTCTAAAATCTTTTACAAGTCCGAGTGCCGTACAGACAATGGATGTTTGATTCAGGATGATATTGTTCTTTTGATAAGAAGTGAGTGCGAATTCAAACTTCCAAGGACCTCTATTTGG
>JALOTI010000411.1 GCA_025457985.1 Leptospira sp. | reverse complement strand
TGAGATTTGTTTCATTATGGTCGAAAGATTCTTTTATTTCCTTTGGTGTGACTGATTCGACAAACAAGGGTTCGCCTTGCATAAGACTCGCCAAATAAAATGCATTTGCCATTTGTGATTCAATACGATTGTTTTCTTTCCATAACTTTTTGAGTCTGATCTGTAGATCTTTATTTTTTGAGTCTTCTAGCAAAGCTTCGATTTGTAACTGAAGGCTTGCAATGTGCGTTTTCATTTCGTGGGTGACCGTTGAAAAAAAATCTGTTATGAGTTTGCTTCGTTTTTGGTCCCGATAGGATAGTAGGGTTAGCGTAATCCCTCCCAGCGTGAGAAGACTGATGAAAAAGGAACCTTCTAATTTAAGCATCCAGCTCACTCTTGCAAGTTCACTATAACTTTCACTAGATACCGAGATTTCAGAAATCGTTTTAGCTTGTCGTATTCCTAATACCCACCACCAGACTCCGAGAGACACGGTCATCACAAGCCAAGCGATAGAGAAGATCATCCGAACCTTTGCGCTGCCCTTCATAAGTCACAGGATTTTATACAAACTCTACCCGTCTTTCACAATCGAGAAAAAAGAAAACCTTCCCTAAAATATCTTGTCACAATGAGCCAAAAGCAGATTCTTTCTTAGAGGAGAACTACTTTGAACTTCGACGAAATTTCAAAACATCTTGGAAAAGACGCAGAATCCCTTTTAGGATTCAATTCACCAAAAATAGCTAAAGAACTCATCCACGTACCGGGAAGCGATTGGGTAGATAGGATTTTTGCCCCGACCGATAGATCCATTCCAGTTTTGAGAAGTATCCAGACTCTTCTTGGTCATGGTCGATTGGGTGGAACAGGTTATGTTTCGATTCTTCCTGTGGACCAAGGGATTGAACATTCTGCCGGTGCATCCTTTGCAAAAAATCCAATCTACTTTGATGGCGAAAATATCATCAAATTGGCGATGGAAGGAGGTTGTAACGGTGTTGCAACGACTTTGGGAGTTTTGGGATCTGTTGCAAGAAAGTATGCACATAAAATTCCATTTATCTTAAAGATCAACCACAATGAACTTTTAACCTACCCAAACAAAAGTGAACAGATTCTATTTGCTACAGTCAAACAAGCTTACGACCAGGGTTGTACAGCAATTGGCGCAACGATCTACTTTGGCTCGCAGGATGCAGGCAGGGAAATCATCGAGATTTCAAACATCTTCCAAATGGCACATGAGATGGGTATGGCAACAATCCTTTGGTGTTATGTTAGAAACAATGCTTTCAAAAAAGACAAAGATTACCATGTTTCCGCAGACCTTACAGGCCAAGCAAACCATTTGGGAGTAACTATCCAGGCAGATATTATCAAACAGAAGTTACCTGAAAACAATGGTGGATACAATGTTCTGAACCAAGAATCAAGTTATGGTAAAACGGATAAACGAATTTACTCCGATCTAACTTCTGATCATCCGATTGACCTAACACGGTATCAGGTGGCGAATTGTTATATGGGCAGAGCAGGTCTTATCAACTCGGGTGGTGCTTCTGGTGAAAACGATTTGCAGGATGCGTTAAAAACTGCAGTAATCAATAAAAGAGCAGGTGGTATGGGACTGATTTCTGGAAGAAAGGCTTTCCAAAAGCCTATGAAAGAAGGGGTAGCTCTACTCAATGCGATCCAGGATGTATATTTGTCCAAAGAGATCACAGTCGCTTAAAATCGCTTGGAAGCATCTTCCATTAAAGAAAAAAGGAGAGGCGGGATTCTTGTCCCCCTTTCCTCCCTTCTCTCAAAATACTCTTTTGAATCTGGTGATATTTATTCTCTCTATCCATTAGGCGAATTCGCCAAAGAAGTTGGGTTCTCGATCATCCAACTCCTTCCCTTAAATGATACTGGTTTTGGAACATCACCTTACAGCGCTATTTCCGCTTTTGCAATTGATCCTCTTTACATTTCGTTACATGATTTAGGAATAGAAACCTACACACGTAAGAAAGAATTTTCGAGAAAAATCAACCATGAACGAATTCGAAATGCAAAACTTGTCGCCTTACGAAAAAAATATGAGGAAAATTTAGTCTCTAACCAAACATCAGCTCACCAATTTTTAGCAAAGAATCCTTGGTGTTACGCTTATGCTGCTTTTCGTCAAATATTGTCAGAAACAAATGGGTCTCCCTGGTGGACTTGGAAGGAAGATTACCAAAATCCAAGCCAGGCAAAGGAAATTTGTTTTTCACAGAAAAAAGATGATACTTTGTTTTGGGTATACCTTCAAAAAATTGCTTTTGATCAGCTATCGGCCGTTAAAGAGCATTTTGAAATCTTAGGAATTTTTTTAAAAGGTGATATGCCTATCCTAACATCCAAAAACTCAAGTGATGTCTGGGAATACCGTGACTATTTCGAACTAAATTTGCATGCTGGTGCACCACCAGATCAGTTTTCGCCGACAGGCCAAAACTGGGGATTTCCAGTTTTGAAATGGGATGTCTTAAAAAAGACAGGTTACCAATGGTGGAAAGACAGGCTTCGTTATTTGGAACATTTTTTCCATCTCTACAGAATAGACCATGTGATCGGCATGTATCGAATTTGGGCAGTACCGAGCCACGAAGAAACGGCGGTCCATGGTTGGTTCCATCCACAAATAGGAACTCCGAAAGAAAAATTTTTAGAATTGGGTTTAAATCCAGATGAGTTTGTCGCAAAACATCTGATCTATGAATTTAAAAAAGATAGTTTTATTTTTACTTGGGATTTTTGGAAAAAATCAGGTTATGTGGAATTGGCTGAAGAAATCAAAGCAAAGTTATATCCACTTTCTGAATTGAATTTGGCAAACGACGAAAATGATTGGAAAGAAGCAGGTGAAGAGATTCTGGATGTCTTTACTTCCCAATCATCTATGCTTCCTTGTGCGGAAGATTTGGGATCTGTACCTAATTTTATAAGAGAATCCTTGTCCGAAAGACAGATGTTAGGTATTGACGTTGTTCGCTGG
>JALOTI010000410.1 GCA_025457985.1 Leptospira sp. | reverse complement strand
CTTCCTTCACTTGCGATCGTAAAATTCAAAAAACTACCGGCAGTTAGTTCCTCATACGATTTAATATTGGGATTGATTTCTATTTGAAATTCCGACTCTTTGGGAGTGAATCCTTTTAATATGGGAGTCTCGATTTGATCGATAAAAAAATCTGTTCTTTCATATCGAATCTTTGGCACTTGATTTAAAACTACTAAAATATCTATATCGCTCTGGCTATGTTCTGTCTTTCGTGCCACTGATCCGTAAACTACCAATCCCAACAAATTTTCACTATATTTTTCGATTGCAAGGTCCTTGATTCTGGGAAGGATTCTTTGGTGCATACTTTTTTGGTGGGAAGTCACTGTATTCGTCCGATCAATCAAAAATGATGGTTCTATTTTCATATACCATCACACGGTGTTCAAGTAATATTCTTATCGCCTTTGCTAAAACCACCTTTTCCAAATCCTTTCCGAATAATGCCAATCTTTCGGGGGAGTCAGCATGATCCACATGGATCACATCCTGAACGAGAATGGGACCTTCGTCTAAATTTTCTGTGACAAAGTGTGCGGTAGCTCCTACAATTTTGACTACACGAGCATAGGCTTTTTCATACGGTTTTGCTCCAATAAAGGCAGGCAAAAATGAATGGTGGATATTGACCATCTTATCCTTGTGAGTGGATACAAATTCGGGACTCAAAATTCGCATATATTTGGCAAGAATGATCCAGTCTGGGTTATAACTTTGGATTTGATTTGAAACATGTATTTCGTGATCGGACCGATCTAGATTTTCGTGAGAAATACAATGGAATGGTATGTGAAAGTCGGAAGCCAAATCTTTTAGTGTATCATGGTTGGAAATAACGGCCTGGATATCCATTTCCAATTCACCAAATCTTGCACGTAAGAGGAGGTCTCCCAAACAATGTGCTTCTTTTGTTGCGAGGATGACTACCTTCGGTCTTTCTAAATTTTTAATCTCAACTAAAGAATTTGGTGGCAAAACGGAGATTAGTCGATCTCTTAAATTCGTTGAATCCCCTCCACCAGTAAACTCAGTTCGCATAAAAAAGACAAAGTCTCTTGGTTCAACAAATTCGTGATTGGACACTATATTCGCAGATGTATCCAAAAGGACGGAGGTGACTTTGTGAATTAAGCCTATGGAATCAGGGCATTGTATCAGTAAAACTCGTTTCAAGTATTTTTTATATCCTCTAAATCTGAGTTGATCAATTTTAATATCGCCAACATAAAAATGGTATAGTCCTGAATTTCAGTATACGCAAACTCGTACAGTAGATCGAGATCTAAATTGGAATATTCATGAACAGCCAAATTTCTAAGTCCTACAGACTTTGCTAATTTAAAAGCCAAATCTGAATCAATGATCTCTAACCTATTCAATAGTAAAAAAACATCTGCCATTCTTTCTGGAATCAAAAGATTTTGGTTGGATATCAAAATACACGCTATATCAATACCCAATTGGATCAACCTTTGGAGATTGAGGGTAATCACGTCTTGTAAATCGAGATTTGTTAAAAATTCTTCTTTCGTAGAATTCTTCACTTTTTTAATTCTTGTTATACATATTTCCATTGATTGGATTTTTTTTTCAAGAGTGAGTTTGGATTTCAACGGACTAACTCCCGATTCAAGTGATCGATCAAGTTTTTCTGAAGTTTCGGCAAATAGAAGTCAGAATAGTAGTACATATCTCTAATTTTTTTGGACAAAAATTCGTCTTCCTTTCTAAGTATAATTCCTTTAGTTAGAATTTCTCGATCGATTATTCCCGAAGAGGTTGAAAAATCAACAAGGTCTATGTTTGGAACATTTATTAGTTGATTCAACTCGAACAAGTAATTTAATTTTTGTTTGGCTGAAATTGAGTTCGAGGTAGCAATCGCAAAATCCAAATCACTCTCCTTATGCAAGTTTCCAGTTGCGAAGGAACCAAATAGAATAGCTGTATGGATCTCAGAGTGATTTGAAAGAAACTTCATTAATGCCAAATTCACATTTTCCTTCGTTTCCATACCCAAAATTTGTATCGATGACAATCCTGTGTCAACTCCCAAAAAAACAGAACGGCTCCCGTTGGATATTGGTTTGACCAAAAATGCCCTGTCCGATCCTCTCAAAATATATGAAAATCAAACACCATACTATCGCTTATGATGTTCTTATCCGTTTTGTGAGTTTTGCAAAAGGAATCACCTTTCATTCTGTAGAAGAAAATTTCACAGAAGGATTGCAGGAGTTAGAAACTCCCTACCCATCTGCCATTTTGGGACACCATGTTTCCGAGGCTGATATTGTTGCCCTCTCTCTAGTCTATCGCAGGCTTAATCCAAAAATCAAAATGATCATTCCGACAAGAGAGGATATCTTAAAACCTGGATTTTTGAATAAGGAATTTCGAGCAAAAGGGATACTCAAATGGGTATTTGGACTTATCGATGGGAGTCGACTCATTCCTATTCTAATGCGTTATATCGGATGTGTTCCCGTCAAACGTCCATTCCGCGACAACTCTAGGGAGCTAATAAAAAAAGGTGAATTAAGAGATCAAGTAGATGCCGAATGGACAAATCTTGTAACAAATATCAAACGTGGAAAAAATCTCTTTATGTTCCCGGAGGGAACGTACAACCAGGACGGTTTTTTAAACCAAATCAAAAAAGGAGCCTACTATCTGAAGACAAAAATTGATACACTCCACTTCAATTGTTTTACTCTAACCTATGATTCCCTTTCCTACAAAAAATCCAAACTATATATAAAGTACGGGAAGGCATTCCAATTGGATCCGGAAAAACCTGTGGAAACTATTACTGGAATCGTAAAATCAAAATTAGGTGAAAATTATACGATTACCCTAGGAAATCTAGCTAGTTTTGCTTTATTAAAACTTGGCAAAGAAACCCAGCTTAAAAAGGAAAAGTTTATAAACATCATAGATTCATTAAGAGCACAAATTCAAGCCCAACTACCACAGGCTTCTCTTGCCTCC
>JALOTI010000409.1 GCA_025457985.1 Leptospira sp. | reverse complement strand
TTGACGCGTACCAAACTGAGTTCCACACATGTAAACTAAAACGTGCAAAATAGCGTTTCATTTACATGTTGCGCGTAACGCCTGTGGGTTTGCCGGGATGGGCCGGGCTAATGGACCTTTTTCAGAATCTTCTGAAATATTCTCAAAAACTCCCTAATTTATGTTTTTGTGAGATATTTGAGATACGGCTTCTTGAAAATACACAGAAAATTAGCAAGTGGTTATCTTCTTTCTGATAAAGCCTCTTTAAGAGACTAACAAACTATAGATGCAAAACCTGTCATTTGTTGTATACTTATTGATGACCCACCTGGCGGCGGGTTGCTGACACACATGAGACTTGCTGGATTGTCGAGTCCTCCATTTCCAAGAAACGGTAGAGTTGATGCATTGCTTGGGCGTAGTATGTTTGTGTAGAACATTGTAGTTGCGTTTGGGTTAGGCTGACCCTGCCTCCACAAGTTGGCCAAGCCAAGCGATGTGAGTGGAGTCAATGTGAGAGGGTCCCGAAACATATCTGTTGTGACAGGGCCTCCTTTCATGACGTACTCCATCCTACCGGAACAGACAACAGAAGAAGAATAACAATTTAACGACGCATCTAGAAAAAAGACTTTTTCCTCCAAGGAAAGCCTATTTGGTACCATCTTTGGTTGCCCGCGTAAGATCGTGAGGAAAGCACGCCGCCAGTTTCGTTTCGAAAAGCTAGCGAGAATGCTGTCGCATTTGTGTTGCTCGTGACTACCGGCAGAGACCCATTGTACCGCTTGAAGCACTCGTCAGACGCAGCGTGGATTGTGGTCACCAGAACAGTGACGTTGGATAGCGGGTTCGTCGGTCGGGGAAAAAAGGTGTAGTTGGCTCCGATCACGGCTTTCTCATCGGTGTTACCTTCGTCGTACCAGATCTTAAACCAGTCCTCTCGGTAACCTTGAAATATGAAGTTGACATGCAGCATCATGAAGATACAGAAGGTGGCAAGGTTGATCAATGAGCTAATATATATATATGACCTAATGTTGAACCACAAACAAGCAGCAGTATTGCAAGAGAGAGGCATCCTTTTTGGGGTCTTGCCCACTCCTGCATGGCTCATGAGGGGAAATTATAAAGCCGGGCCACTTGCACTGTTTGCTTCACGTCGACAGTCCGCGTTGAACAGCACTGGATCCACCAACAACCCTCAGAATATGTTCAACTGACGTCTGGAACCAAACTGACTTGCGGTTCAAATGAAGCTAATCGTAAGACATGCTGAATCAGACCTCCCAGCAGCCAACCAGACTGTGACTCGACATATATGGACCATTGTCCTCTACGCCCAATGTCAGGCAAATAAGTGTAAACAAGCCAGTAAATTTCTTTTGGTCAATGCTAAACAAATTGCCTGGCCACCAAGGAGCTCATAGCAACCTCCAACACCAGATTCAAAGGAAATCACACGCACATGACAGCGTGGAGCTTTCCCAGCACTGCTGGCTCCTTTTTGTTCTTGCGACAATCTAATTGGCATTGGTTCTCACGAACGATGTAAGCACGTATGACATAAACGTTGCATATAGCTAAATTCACACTAAGTATCAAGTATGCTTTACTTCCATGTTTAGTCATGTCCAATCTGTATTTTAAAAATTTCAGCTGCAGAACGCTGTCCTAATGACTTTGAATATTAGAAGAAGAAAAAACCTAATCTTCCTGAGGATATATGATACAATTTTTGTCACCATTGTACTGCTTGTACCGTGGGTTCCTAACAAAAGAATCGTTACACATGTGATTTGTCATGAAGAATAATATGCTGATTATTGCCACGATTGCTTGTTACACGTACTCACAGATGGCAAGCGGATACCTGCTGAGTCCAGGTGCTGCCTTTTCCCAACCACCCAAAGTTTCTTTCTCATATTTTTGCAGGTGGTTACGCCGCAGGATACTATTCTTATAAATGGGCAGAATTACTCAGCGCCAACGCCTATTTTAAGTTTGTTGATCATGGAGTTTTTGATCCAAACCTTGCTGAAAGATTTAGAACTATAGTTTTGGAAAGGGGTGGTTCCGTTTCAGCAATGGAACTATTTCGTGAATTCTATGGAAAGGATCCAGATACAGAGGCCTTACTCCGCTTAAATGGAATTGCGGCTTAGAGTTAGGATTGACTCGGCAATAATTTCATTCGAGTCGGTTGATTTAATCAGTTTTTTGGTCTTTCGGTTCTTATCTAAAACATAGATATAAGTCGAATGATCAAAACCTGATTTGGTCTGTTCTTTGTAAGCTGCATATTGAATTAAGATTTTTTGAAGTGTATCTTCTGAAAAACTATATCCGATTCCATTTTCTACATAAAAATTAACATACTTTGTTGCTGTCTCCGAAGAATCGTTTTTCGGATCTATGGAAATGAATACAACCTTAAACTTGGACTTCTCCTCAGCTGAAAATTTTGACGTAGCTAGTTTAATCTTCGATAGAGTGTTTGGACAAAAATCAGGACAGAAAGTATAACCAAAAAAAACGAGAAGAACTGGCTCTGAAAAATTCTGAAGATCCACCTCTTTACCAGAAGAATCTACCGCCTTGATATTTCCTCCAATGGGCAGGTCGCTGAACTGTAGGTCAGCTTTACATTGGAAAAATGTGAAACAGATACATACCAAAAAACAAAGTTTATTTACCTTCAACGATTCCTTTCCTCCACATCTATCTCAATCCTTTGCTTCGAATCCAATTCCAAAATCAAGATATGTTTTTCCGTTGCCTCTTGCTTTTTTTCATACAACATAAGATGTCGTCCACCCTTTACAAGTTTGAAGGCAGCTCCCTTTTTTACCAAAATTGGAAAATCCCTTTGGTGCATCCGAACGACCCCAAAATCATCCGTAACGGAATCATGGAGCTCCAATTTTTGATACCTGTTGGACTGAATGCTTTGGATAGAAACATCACTTGGGTAGGGATTTTTCCATTCTCCGTAGATAGCATTTGATTTAGCAAATGGGGGAACAGGAAATGTATACAATCCTTCCAAGTTTGGGTTTACATCTTTGCAAAATAATCCCAAATTGACTTGAATCAGTAACAAAAAAAACATATTTGTAAGATTTACAATCCGAACCAAGAGAACACCTATGAAATTATTTTTTAAATGGACCGCCGGCCTAATCCTAATCCTCAGCTCATTTTTAGCATCGAGCTACAACTACTGTATAGGCGACTACAATTATGATTCCTCTCAAAAATTTGATTCCTTTGACAGTTTTTATCAATCCGAATTAGAGATCAGTAAAAAAGAAAATACGAGACCAGAGAACGAAGAACTCCTTGTTCGATTTTCAGAAGAAAAAACTCCTATAGCAATACTATACGTCCATGGATTTGGTGCAAGCCGGAAGGAAGGTGACGAAGTCACAAATAAAATTTCGGAATACTTTGGTGCGAATACATACTATGTTAGATTGCCTGGACATGGAACCAATATGGAGGATCATCTAAACACTGATTTTACTAAATACCTCCAAGATGTTGAGACAAGTTTACTGCAAGTTCGAGCCCTTGGCCATAAAACAGTTGTCATTGGAACAAGTATGGGTGGAATGATTTCAACTTACCTGGCTGCAAAACATCCAGACCTTGTAGATTGTTTGATATTAGCATCCCCTTTTTACGATTTTGCTGACCCATCCGCCCACCTATTTCGATTCCACTGGGGAAAATCGTTTATCAATGCCGTGATGGGTGAGATTCGCATTTCCAAAAAGGATCCCAAAGACGAAGCGGGGAAGTATTGGTATATGGATCAATACTATGGTGCAATTCAAAATATTTTGAATCTTAAAAGGTTTGTAGACCGTGAGAATCCTTTTCCAAATGTAAAAGCTCCCGTCTTACTTATGTATTATTACAAATCAGAAAGAGAACAAGACTTTACTGCTTCTGTCCCAGCAATGCTAAAGGCTTTTGAAAAAATCCAATTAGGCTCTTCACCTAACCCAAAAAATAAATTATTAAAAGTAGAAGGTGGAGC
>JALOTI010000408.1 GCA_025457985.1 Leptospira sp. | reverse complement strand
TTGTTTTACCGATTGAATGTTGTAAAAATCAACACACCTCCCTTACGAGAAAGAACAGAAGACATCCCATTGTTAATCAATCACTTTCTAGAAAAGTATACAAAAGATAATAATAAAGTTATCAAAGGTATCTCAAGAGAAGCCAGTAAATTATTGTTAAAGTACAGATGGCCTGGAAACGTACGAGAACTTGAAAATGTAATAGAAAGAGCAGTCGTACTTAGCCAAGATGAAACTTTAACAGAAGAAGATTTTGCTGATATCTTACAAAATATCGATGAATCACATGAGGGAGCCATCGAAACCCCGAGTTTTGCAACTGTCGAAGCAATACCAGGTGGGGAGCCATTGGATTTAGCTTCCGGTAGACTCACACCAAGTCAACTGGATGGATTAGATGGTCGAGCGATGGAGATTGTACTGAATGAAGTGGAATCTAGACTCATTCAGTATGCAATGAAAAAGTATCGATATACAAAGACACGCGTTGCTAAATTTTTAGGAATCAATCGAAACACTTTAGATAAAAAAATCAAAGAATTGAATATTGAATATTGAATATAAAATATGAATTTTTGAACTCTAAGTATTAAATATTCAGGCTTATTGATTCAATAATCAATCTTGAATTGCTCCGTTCATACCTCAATCAGTTAGATGGTTGATATGTGAAATCGGACCTGTTACAATCGATTCGTCTATAGACTTGTGTAGGTAATCTTTTGCAAGTCCAATAGCTTCGGGAAGTTTTTTTCCACGTGCCAAATAGGCTGTTATTGCCGAGGAAAACGTACAACCAGATCCATGGGTATTTCTATCTTTCAGGAATGGTTTTACATAAGTATAATGAGAGCTTCCATCGTAAAGCACATCGATTGCTTGTGTGGTATTTGCAAGGTGTCCACCTTTTAGAAGCACAGGAATCTTAAATTTTTCAAATATCTCCTGCGCCATTGGAATGAGTTGGTCTTCTTCATGAATTCGTTTTCCAATCAATAGAGAAGCTTCATCTAAGTTGGGCGTTATTAACTTAGCCAAAGGAATCAATTCTTCAACCAGAGATTTGATTGCATCATCTAGCAATAGTTTTGCTCCACTGGTTGCGACCATTACTGGATCAACGACAAGTTGTATCTCTGGATTTTCATAAAAAAATTCAGCAACAGTTTTTATAATTCCTTTTGAGAAAAGCATTCCTGTTTTAGCAGATTTTATAGGAAAATAGGATTGAACTGCATTTAATTGTGCATTCACAAAATCTATCGGTACTTCATGGACATCAGAAACCCCATCAGGATTCTGTGCAGTCAAACAGGTAAATACAGTTGTACCAAATGTGTGTAATGCGGTGAATGTTTTGAGATCTGCTTGGACTCCTGCTCCACCACCAGAGTCAGAGCCCGCAATTGTTAAGGTAATCGGCAATTCTTTCATTTTGTTCCAGGGAACCATCCGTAAACTTCAAAGTCAACGCTTTCGGTTTTTGTGTCAAAAACGATCTTTTCTTTTTCTAATAGTTTTTTTTGAAGATTTGCACGAAGAACTTCCCCTTTGAAAGAGATTTGCCCTTTGGCATTTATCACTCTTTGCCAAGGGATTGTGGCATCCAAATCTTTTTGGAGTGCATTGAGAGCATAGCCAACGATACGAGCCGCCCGGGGTTTTCCTAAAAGTAACGCAATATGGCCATAGGTTGTGACTTTTCCTTTAGGTATCTTTTTTACAACTTCATAAACGGATTCAAAAAAATGTTCACTCATATCTCAATGTAATCGTAAGGATCTTTATTTTCTAAAGACTGAAGCTGAAATCACTCAAAATCAATTCTTTTCAAACAAAATTTCATAAAAACTTTCTTTCACTTTTTATAAGATCAGTAAGATGGTATTAAATTCGAATACCATTCGACAGTTTTTTTGAAAAATGAAAATTTCTGATTACGCAAAGCATTTGTTATTGTCTGAATCAATAGAAGACAAACTCTCGCCACCAGCAAAGATTTGGGAAGAGGAGGAAACTTTTCCTTTGCGTATCGACAAACCAAGTCGATCAAAATCTATTCAATTTTCTGATAAAAAGATAAAAATTCCACGTTTGGAACATCTAAATCTAACATCCAATCGAGGACTTACGTTACACCATTTTGCAAATCATGAGCTCATGGCAATTGAGTTGTTTGCATGGGCTTTGTTAGCATTTCCAGACGCTCCTAAATCTACAAAACTTGGATTTATCAAAACGATTGAAGAAGAACAAAATCATTTAAAGCTTTATATCGAAAGAATGAATGACTTTGGAATCCAATTTGGAGATATTCCCCTCAATTATATTTTTTGGAAACAAATTGGACAGTTTCATTCGCTTGAAACATTTTCTGCAATTTTATCTCTCTCTTTTGAAGGAGCAAATTTAGACTACTCACAAGTTTACGCTAAGGTCTTTCGTTATTTTGGGGACCATCAAACGGCAGATATAATGCTAACTATTTTTGAAGATGAGATCAAACATGTTAAAAGAGGATTACGGATTGTCACGAAATCTAAACCAGAAGATCAGGATCTATGGACGTACTACCAATCCTTGATTCAATATCCTTTTACTCCCAGACGTGCAAAAGGGTATTCGTATTTACCTGATACGAGAAAGTTAGCAGGCTTTGATGCTAATTTTATCTCTAAATTAGGACTTTATGAAGATGAATATACGGGTAGAGTTAACCAAGAGTCATTAAAAAAATTTCAGATAAACGAGGTGCTTTTACGCAAAAACAGACTTGATTCCATTACAATCCTTTAGTACAATTTTCCCACTAGGAGTTTTATGAAATACAAGATTACATTCAGTATTTTAGTAACAATGATCTGCTTCAGCTTTGTATTGGAAGCTCAGAAAAAAAACAAATCAGAAAAAGTAGAAATGAATCTTCATGATTTTATGGAAGAGTATACAAAGCCAGCTACCAAATTGTATGACAAAAAAGGAAATGCCGATTATCTAAAAAAGATCCTTGCTGT
>JALOTI010000407.1 GCA_025457985.1 Leptospira sp. | reverse complement strand
AAAAAAGATGATTTTAGAACGACCATCGGCAAAAACAAAAATCATCTTAGGTACTGAGTAAGTGAACAAACGAGTTCATAAATACACCTTCATACCTTTGATTTGGATCTTGGTTTTTTGCGCCACTTCTTATTGCGGACTATTCCACAAAGGTGTTCCGAAGGCAGGTGAGTTTTGTTATTTAATACAAAAACCCTACGAATGTATTTCGGTAGATTTCCAGACAGAAGAACTCTTGTATTCTGGATTGAAGATAAAATTAATCCCCCAAAAACAAAGGTTACTTTATCAATTTGTTTTTGAGTCTAATTTATACGAACTATCGATCGCAACTGAAAATAGAATCGATATCAAAAATACAAAAGATCCAAAAGACTTTAAATTTTATATGCGTAAAAAAGATAAATTTCGTGAGAATAAGGGTGGTTCTGAATGAACAAATCAATATCCGAAATCCAATCTGATATCATTGAAGAATTCTCTGAACTTTCCGATTGGGAAGAAAAGTTCCAATACTTGATTGAACTTGGTGAAGAACTTCCCAGTTATCCCGAAGAAAAGAGAACGGACGAATATATAGTTCCTGGATGCCAATCCCGAGTTTGGGTAGCTCCAGAATTGACCGGCGACCGATTGAACTTCTTTGCGGATAGTGACACGGCACTCACAAAAGGGTTAATTGCAATTCTGATTCGTGTATTTTCAGGCCAAAAGCCAGAAGATATCGCCACGGCATCCTTAGGATTTATCGAAGAAGTTGGACTTTCGAAATTTCTTTCCATATCCAGGAGAAATGGCCTGAGTTCGATGGTACAAAAACTCAAGGGATTTGCTGAAAAAAAATCTTAAAATTTCCATTTGCTTTCTAACTAAAATAGGCTAGGATTCTGTCCTACCATCACTAGCTAGGATACATATGAGATTTTTGATATTACTTTCCCTTTGTTTCTTTTTTTCATACTGCGGAAAAGATCTTTCACCATTCGGTGGACCTCCCGAAGTATCCAAGTTGAACCCACGCATCAAACCAGAATGGCCAAACCCAAACTGGAAAGAAGTAAGTCCAGAGTCTGTAGGTATTTCTAGCGCAAAACTAAAGCTAGTTGAAGAATACACATTTGAACGAACAGGCGATGAGAACAATCGTAAAGGAAAAAGAACCGATGGCCTGGTTATCATTCGAAATGGAAAACTGGTCTTTGAAAGGTATGCAAGAAATTTCGATAAAGATAAAATTCACCTAACTTGGTCTATATCTAAAAGTATATTACAGGCTATGGTCGGTATCAGTGTAAAGGCAGGACTCTTAAAATTAGATGACCCAGGTTACTATCATTACGAACCTTTAGCGCAATCGGAATCTCATAAAAAAATAACGGTCAGACATTTATTAAATATGTCTTCAGGTCTTAGTGCCGAGGAGGGATATGAAAGTGGCCCACTCAAGTCGTCAGTAATCGCAATGCTGTACACACGAGGAAGAAAAGATATGGGTAAATTTTGTTCGGATCTACCTTTACGGTCTGAGCCGGGTACACATGTTTATTATTCAAGTTGCGATACGAATATACTTTCAGCAATACTGAAGAACATTTATCCTGAAAATGAATACAAAGAACTTCCTTTCCAAAAATTATTTGCTCCATTAGGAATTACACAAGCTACATTTGAAAGAGACGGTTCAGATACATTCGTTGGATCGTCTTATTTGTATTTAACGGCGAGAGATTTAGCAAAAATAGGATACCTTTATCTAAACGATGGCGTATGGAATGGCACAAGAATTTTACCAGAAGACTGGGTTACCTTCACTCGGACACCTGCACCAGGCTATAAAACAACTCCTTACTCCGATGATTTAGACGAAGACAATTACACTGCCCATTGGTATGCAAACACTGGAGTGCCAGAGAGAGGAATTCACGAACCTTGGCCAGATGCACCCAAGGATACGTATGCAGCCATAGGGCATTGGGGGCAGATGATGTTTGTAATTCCAAGTCTCGACATGGTTATCGTAAGATTTGGCGATGATCGTGAAAAAGCATTTATTAAAAACGAATTTTTAAAACTAATTAAGGAATCTGTAATCCGATAGCCATGAAGAAAAAAATACTTATACTCTTATCTACTCTGTTATTAATTCTACTCGTATGGATACAATGGAATTGGAAACATTTAGCAAGTTTTCCATCCATCATCTCCAGCTTTTATTCCAAAGAGTTTTGCTCTTGTTATTTTGTTACTAAACTTTCTGAAGAACAATGTCACAATTTTGCAAGACAATGGGTGCCAACTTCAGAATTTAAGTTAGATTTAGAAAACAAATCGGTAACGGTAAAGGGACTCGGAAGAACGAATACAGCCCAATACCTTGACGAAACTTTTGGCTGTACCTTAAAGGACTTAGATTAGACCTATATTAAATTTTTCTTAACTATTACCGTATAACATTTTTTAGCGGTAATAGTTTACAAAAATAAAATTGATTCCAAAAATCAAACCCTTCGCTTTAATCTCATCAGGCACGACCCCAAAGTTCTGTCCTCGGATTGCATCCATACAGGATTCGTCCACGATCGCTTGACCTTGTGAACTAACCAGCCGAACGTCAATCACTTGGCCTAGGTCATTTAACATAAATAGAACTTTGGATTGACCTTCTTTGATTCCTTCTTTTCTTACAATTCCAACCGTATCACGATACGCATAGTTTCCACCTCCAGGTGGAGCGTAGGATTCTTCGATCCTTTTCAACATACTTTTAAAGTAATAATAACCCGCTAGTTGTTTGGTGGGAACAGTTAGTGCCTTTGATCCATCCCATCGAAACAAAAAATCCTGCTGAAACCGATAGTTGAATGGTATTTTTGTCATCTGCCCCGAACTTGCAGACTGGTTGGGAGACTCCTCAGAATTCGATGTAGTTTTTGGGTCTGCTTTTAAAATTCCAACTTCGAAGAGATCCTCTTCTTTGGTTTGTTCAGCTTTCGGTTGCTGTTTTGATGGGGACCGAGAGCTACTT
>JALOTI010000406.1 GCA_025457985.1 Leptospira sp. | reverse complement strand
GGATCATCGTTGGTGGTTGGTTACCTGGATATAAAAACTATGAGACTGAGATGTCTCCCCAAGAATATGTGAACCTCGTGAAACAAAAGGAACTTTTTGATACAGTACTTAGCTTTCAGTTAGCAAACGATTTTCACGTTCGCAAAATTGTGACAAATTATTTTCCGGCTAACAAAGGATATAGTTCCTATGCTTGCCTACTCGAATGGTTGAATATCTACTACCAAGAAGAGGAAGCCCTAATCGGTGGCAAAAAAACTGTCGTTCGTGTTGGCGCAGTGCAATGGCAGATGAGATCTGTAAAATCCTTTGAGGATATGGTCAGCCAAGTTGAATTTTTTGTAGATACAGTCGCGAGTTATAACGCAGACTTTTGTTTGTTTCCGGAGTTTTTTTATGCTCCATTACTGACACAGTTTAATAAAATGAGTTCATCTAACGCAGTTCGCGCTTTGGCTGATTACACCGAACAAATGCGAGACGAATTGGTCAAATTAGCAGTCTCCTATAATATCAATATTATTACAGGTTCCATGTTTGAATACGAGGAACAAGAACTGCGCAATGTTTCTTATCTATGTCGAAGAGATGGAACAAGCGAGGCTCAATACAAACTGCATGCGACTCCAGATGAAAGACTTCATTGGGGTGTAATCGGTGGAGACCTACTCAGAGTATTTGAAACAGATGCAGGAAAAATCGGAATCTTAATTTGTTATGATATTGAATTTCCCGAATTGACTCGAATCCTTCGGGAAAGGGGAATTGATATTCTTTTCGTTCCTTATTATACCGACACCAAAAATGGGTATCTACGCGTCCGGACTTGTGCCCAAGCCCGCGCCATTGAGAATGAAATTTATGTCGTTATGACTGGATCCGTTGGGAATCTACCAAATGTAGAAAATATGGATATCCAGTATTCGCAATCAGCAGTTTTTACCCCCTCCGATTTTTCGTTTCCCCATGATGCGATAGCCGCGGAAGCTACCCCGAATACAGAAATGACTCTCATTGCCGACTTAGATTTGGACCTTCTGAAAGAGGTTCGAAAAAAGGGCTCCGTTCGGAACATGGCGGACCGTCGATTGGACCTATTTCGTGTGGAATGGCTTGGGAAATTGGGATGATTTCATTTTTTTTGCGTACATTTTAAGCAATTTGGAAAAATTGCTCGATTTCAATCGCAGATCCGTCTAAATGGGTACTATGTTCAGAAAGGCGTTTCAATTCCTGGGGGTCTCCCTGTTGACGTTTGCCCTGGGCATGGCATTTCTTTCGGAAGAGAATGTTTTTTTAAGAACTCGGACAAGCAAGTCTATGCGATTGGGTGGCAAATCGGGCCAGGTATCTGGTTCCCAATTCAACCTCAAAGCAGTCTTAGAAAAAACTGACGGTTCTTCTGGAGAAAAAGACATAGATGAACTAGGCTCGAATGGCGGTGCAGGACGTTTTGTCCTATTATCCAATGAGTTTAGAAGCAATTCTAAGTCTTTCCTTTCAAAGTTTTCTTACATTCTTTCAGACCAATATCTGAATCTGCCTCCACCCGTATAACTCCTCTCTATACCTTAAGCCCGTGTCCCTAATAGGGGCGCGGGACGTTTTTTTATCTATTTACATTTGATTGTGTTTCTCAATTGCCAAAACTCCTTGACTATTCTGGTGTTTATACACCAGAATAGTCCCTTTTTTTTAGAACCTAACAGCCATACTAAGAACAACTAACTCCTCTTTGCGTGACTTACTATTTTCTACTATAGGAAAAATCTTATTGAAACTATCTCTTTGGATATATTCAAATCTGAATACAGCTGATGATGTTCCAAGATAGTCTAGTGTTGTCGTATAGGCTGATGTCATAAACCCATCTCTTGAATTGGTTTGAATAATTACTTGCTCTGGATCATACATTCTTTCAACTCGGAAGCTGACCCGATAAAAACTTGTCCATTGGAATTTTACCCAAAGCCCTGCTTGATACCACTGCGAAAAGGAGTTTGAACCTGTCTCTCTATAATCTCGTAGGGAAGGGTTAACAAGTTGCCAGTAGGGCTCATAGACAAACATTTGCTTGTTTTTCTGTATTCCGATATCAGCAAGGGTTGCGATTGATATCCATTTAAGAATTTCCCAAGTTATGATTAAATTTTGATAGTATCTAGTTTGTTTTCTTTCTCTATCTAATCCTTCATTTCCAATAAATGTATTATATGTGAATATTAGTTTTGGATTCCAATTGTATTTTAACTGAGTACCGAAGGATTTGTCCTTATTCGTCTCTGAAATATTCTGCCACCCATTCATTATATGAAATTGGAAATTTAACCGATCAGAAATCTGATGTGAGAATCGGATACCAGCTGCATAATAAGGAACATACTCAGATGATAGTGCTCTCGTATAATTCCAGTTTTCCGAGGAAATCCAACTTTCATAGCCGATATGCCCTAAATATATTCCAGCATCCACCCAAGTATCCCGAGAAAGTCTATATCCTATATATGCTTCTTGAATATGTTTTACCGAATTTTTATTAGGACCAACTTCATTTGCATAATTCGAATTTACAGAAGTTCCAGCTTGGAGAGCGATGCGACCCCGAAATCGATCACCTTCCCATTTGACATCCACAAAACCCAAGTTTAAATTTAGCTCGTCATTTCTAACGGCTTGTGTTGTATAAAGCCTATTCCTATTTTTAGGATAATTTAAGTTATGTGAATAGTAAGTATCAGCAAATACTCCAAAACTTAAATTCTTATTTTTTGGTTCTTCGTTGACGATATCTTTGGAATAAATTGGTAAAATTGCGGTAAAAAAAATGTATAAGAAGGGTAAGCAGCTGAATCTAGTGAACATCAGAATCGGCCCTTTTCGATAAGGGCCAAATCCTTAATACGTCTTATTTTTTTAGCAGTTCTTTGATTTCATCAGGAAATCCTAAGAGTTCAGGTGGTACTTGAATCAATCTTTTTCGAAAATTCTTTTTATACGCTTTCTTAAATTTTGTATGGCAAGCTTTACAAGAGT
>JALOTI010000405.1 GCA_025457985.1 Leptospira sp. | reverse complement strand
GGCGCGTCCCCCCAACTTCAGCTACAAGCCTCTGCTTATGCATCGGAGTATATAATACAAACGCCTTAGCGTAAAACTTGTTTACAGTCTGTTCAGAACGGACGGTTTTTGCCTGTACAGTGCAGCAATTATGTAGGGTGTTACTAACGCGAGCATGTTAGACGAGGTCCTACCCATCGTCCTTCACCCACGCACATCGCTCGAAAGAAACCATCCAAACTGTAACCGGGTGCACATGTGTAGGTCAGTTGTGTGCCGAGCGGGTAATTCTTTTGACCGACAGGGCCATCCCGAGTTGCATGTTCGACAACTGGTGGTTCACCACATTTACCTTCAAACCATGTTAACAATAGATCTGATACGAGCACAATGAGTGACCTTTGACCTCTACTTTACAAACGAAATTGGAAAATATCGGATTTAGTTTCTAAGTAAAAATTTCCAGCTTCATTACCAGGAAATAGGCGCAAAGGTAAGTCACTCTGAGGAATTCTTTTGGTTCGAATGATACCTCCATCTCTATTTAAAAAAACCAATTTTGATTCTTCTAGATAAACTGAGTATTCATCCAAGGCCAATACTACTTGATATACTCCAGATGCTTTAGATTTTTCCTTTTCCCATAGAATTTTGTCTCCTTCGTAATAACTAACTTTTTCAGGTAAGTTGAGAAGTAAATTGCCCTCATTCGTGATCAAAAAGTAAATTTTATGAGGATACATCTTGGACAAGTTGATTTGTTCTTGTTCCTTACCCTTTTCATCGAATATGCGAATATAATCTTTTTCTTCTATGGAATGATGTACAGCGAAATACTTCCCATCAGGGGATACGGAAATCGATTTGTAAAATATCCGCTCACTCTTCGATTCGTCTGAAAGATTCAATTCTAATACAACGTTACCTTTTTCATCTACTCGATAGAACTCTCCACCAGAAAATAGAACCAAGGCTCCACCGACTTTTGATAAAAAAGTATAGTCTGTTAAGAAACGCCCATTTAACTCAGATTTACCGACAAAATTACCGCTCGTATCTAACAAAAAAACGGTATTATTGTCTCCAGAAAGATATAATACGGGAGACGAAAAATAGCCGCTACGTGGGTATGAATTGATCGGCTTTGTCCAAAATAATTCCCCTCTCTCAGAATAGAAATGAACACTGTCACCAATCTTTTCATATTCTAAAAATCCCTTTCCTAATAGTGCATAGTCAAAAAATTTATCAGGAGCACCTAATGTTACCTTCCCGGAAGAAAAAGAATAGTAACCAAGATTTGTTTTATAACCATTTAAACTTGTTTTTGGATTTTCTCCAAATTTTGGGAGGTTCGTTCCGAACTTTCCTTCTTTGTTCCATACCCAAGTTTCGCGAATAGACTTTTGGTTTGTAATTTGGATGTCCCAAACAAAGTAAAAAAATACAAAAAAGAAGAATGAAAAAAAGATATTCTGAATCATATTGCTAACCTCAATAGGTGTTTATATAACAAGTAGATTGCGGTGTTTGCTGCATTTTCCCTTATCGTATCCCGATCACCAGGGAATTCGTATTTGAAGGCAATAGCCTCTGAGCCCGTCTCCTTAATTCCAATCCATACGGTGCCGACCGGTTTTTCTTTGGTTCCACCGTCTGGACCAGCAATCCCGGTAATCGATATAGAAAAATCGGATAAAGCCCGCTCATGAACTCCAGTGACCATCTCGATTGCCGTTTCCCTACTTACAGCTCCGAAGTCGTTGATAGTCTTTTCATTTACACCTAATAGGTTTACTTTGAGAGTGTTGTGATACGTTAAAAAGCCACCTAAAAAATAGGAACTGGAACCAGAATATTCTGTTAACTTTTTTCCTAATAGTCCAGAAGTGCAACTTTCAGCAACGGCAACAGTTTTCTTTAAATTCATTAGTTCAGAATGTACGCTTTGAAAAACATCTTCTGAAATTATTTGACTGTATTGAGAAGTTAACCTAGAAATTATCTCGTCTAGAAAAGTCTTGCTCTTTGAAATAAAAATTACTTTTATATACCCTCTATTTGCTGTTACACCCCATTCAATACCTTGAGTAATTAAATCTCTGTTAGGTTCAATAAATTCTGATTGAAAAAGAGATTCCCCAATTCCCCAAAGCCAACGGATTTCAATATTCAAATTTTCCCGCGGAAATCGTCTTTTCAGTTCAGGAACCAATCTTTTGGCAAACATTTCCGTCATTTCGCGTGGAACGCCTGGGAGGCATGCCAACCCAAAATTTTCTCCAATAGATTCGATAAAACCACACGCAATTCCAACTGAATTGTCTAATACAAAACTCTCCTCTGGAACTTCTGTTTGGCGGAGAACTGCCGGGATTATATCCTCATATCTTTTTCCACGGGATTCGTAGATTCTTTGGAGTCTTATTTTTGCTTTTTCGACAACATAGGATTTTTTTCCTGTCAGTTTCAAAACAGATTCCAATGTGTAATCATCCTCAGTCGGCCCTAGACCACCAGTCATGATAATAAATGTTTCTTCTTGTTTAGAATTTTCTAATAAAGAAAGTAATTCAGTATAGATTCTTTTCGGGTCATCAGGTAAAACTACAAATTTCTGAACTTGCCAACCTAAAAGGAAAAGTTCATTCGCAATCCATTTCGCATTGGTATCTAGACTTCGACCACCAGTTATTTCCGAGCCACTTGAGATGATTACAAATGATGGCATCTCTCTAAGATTCCTTTGACATTTGGTTAGGTGCTGAAATGCCAAGAAGTTGTAAGCCAGTTTCTAATGCTAATTTTGCACCAAGAATTAAGGTCAAAAGAGAGCGACGCTCTTCTCCCGATTTGTCTTTTATACGGTTGTCTTTATGTGAATAGAATTTTGTAAAAGCCTTACTCAAAGATTGTAAATAATTTGTTAGTCGATGCGGTTCAAAACTAGTTGCTGTATCAAAAACTTCTTCCTGAAAACGACAAATCCAAAATAATAGTCGCGCACGTTCTTCACTAATAAAATCATTAATTTGAATTTCCGATTCAGAGCTCAAAAATTTCATT
>JALOTI010000404.1 GCA_025457985.1 Leptospira sp. | reverse complement strand
ATTAAAGGAATCGGGTAACGATTTTGTACCGAAGGGACGTGTTTTACTTTGTTTCCAACCTGCAGAGGAAGGTGGATCGGGTGCTGACCGAATGATCCAAGCTGGAATTTTAGATCGATATTCCGTAGATGCAGTTTTTGCGCTTCACGTCTGGAACCATATAGATCTCGGCAAAGTCGGAGTTGTGAATGGGACAATGATGGCTTCCGTAGATGAATTTAAAATTACAGTAAAGGGAATTTCAGGTCACGGGGCAATGCCTGAACATACTGTAGATCCAATAGTGGTAGGTTCCCATATTGTTACCGCCTTACAAACTCTTGTTTCTCGGAATACAGATCCATTGGAACCATGCGTAGTCACAGTAGGATCTTTCCATGCTGGAAATGCTTTTAATGTCATTCCTGAAATAGCCATTCTCCATGGTACAGTTCGCACCTATTCAAAAGAAGTTTACAATTCGATTCCTTTAAAAATGGAACAGTTAGTGCGCATGGTAGCAGAAGGATTTGGGGCGAAAATCGATTTTGATTACACTCGCATAGATAAACCAACTATAAATGACCCCAAGATGGCAGATATTGTTAGAAAGGCTACTATACAAATCTTAGGCGAAGGTTCTCTTACGGAAGAACACACCAGAACCATGGGTGGAGAGGACTTTTCTGCGTTTTTAAACGAAAGACCAGGTTGTTATTTTTTTGTTGGGTCAAGAAATGAAAAAAAAGGATTTGTCCACCCGCATCATAGTTCCTTTTTCGATTTTGACGAGGATGCTTTACCTATTGGACTTGCTATTTTAAAACAAGTCATTACGGAATATCTTTCCGCTCATTAAAAACCTTTCTTAATTTTTAATTCTTTATTCGAATAAATAGTTTACAGCATTAATAACAATAATTTGATTAGATATCTAACTAAATTATACGAGGTCCGGAAATGATTCAATATTCCCTCGAAAATTCTATTGGCACCATTCTTTTAGCTCAAAACGAAAAGAACAGCTTTAGCAAAGTTGACTTTCTAACCTTACAGTCTATTTTGCTCGAAATTCAAAAAAATACGCCAAATCTCCTTGTTTTAAAGTCAGGCACTCCCGATATTTTTTCAGCAGGATTAAACTTAGCGGACCTAGGTGGATCTCAAACGGAGGACTCCGTTAAGGAATTTTTAGAGCTATTTTATGGCAATTTAGAACTAATATATACAATGACCTGTCCGACGATTGCCGCAGTTTCCGGGCATGCTCTTGGCTATGGTGCCATGCTTTCCCTCGTTTGTGATATCAGACTGGGCATCAACAATATTCGTTTTGGTTTGCCTGAGGTAAAATTAGGAATTCGTGTCCCTGCGTTTGTGTATTCTCTATTAGGTGATGCCATTGGGAACCAACGTGCTACGGAACATGTAACCTTCGGTGATGCCGAAAAAGCAAAAGATATTTCCTCTGTATTTTATTCTCTTTCTGAAACGAAAGAAGAGTTTGAAAAAGCCTTAAAATCGACTATCACGAAGCTCACAAAAAATTCCTCACAAGCCATGGTGGAAACAAAGAAAGCTATTCTTCTTACTAAAAAACCTCTACTTGATTTGGTCGCCTTAGACAAAGATTTAACAAGAAAAAGCCTGAATTCAAGTCACGCGAAAGAAGGAATTGCAGCGGCACAAGCAGGTCGACGACCTAACTTTACATAACACGGGTTGTAGTTTTTGTTTCTATTGAACTCTATTTTTTGATTTTAGAGTAAATTTGCTCTAAAATCAAATAGAGTTGCTTCTCTTCCACGGCGGTTATTCCCCAAGTCTTTAAGGAAAGCAGTTTGATCGAGATAGCAAAGAACTTCTTCTTTTCTAGAAGGCATTTTTTTGTAAGACTTACATCCCATTCCCTTTTATCGACGGCAGACACATCTCTTTGCACAAGTCCTAAAGTTTCTAATTTTTGAATCAGGATCGTAACGGTGGATTTTTTCCGTTCAATGGCATTGGAAAGATCCGTCATATTGGTTTTTTCTTTTTTCCGCAAAAGGTAGGTAATGATTTCAAAGTGCGAAGACCGCAGTTCCCCGTAACCTAATCGAACCAATTCTTGTTCCACCAAAAAGGAGATATGACTTGTGATTCGATCAAAAAATCGAACAGAGAAAAAACGATCTTTCGTTCGGCCCTTAGCCATCTTTACGCTTTTAAAGACTCGATTTCGGAAATTTCCTTTACAATACCTTCTGTTAGGTTGACCGGCTTCTTTCCTTGTATGAGTATATCATCTTCTATTCTGATACCAATTCCCCTAAATTCTTTTGGAATTGTGGAATCCGTTGGATCAAAGTAGAGACCTGGTTCAACTGTTACTACCATCCCATCGGTAAGTGGCCTAGATTTACCGTCACGAAAGTACCTTCCTACATCATGAACGTCCATTCCTAAAAAATGACCCGTTTTGTGCATGTAAAACTTTTTGTATGTACCTTCTTCTAAAATCTGATCCAAACTACCCTTCAAAAAACCCATCTCTCGCAATACATCTGCTAAAAATCGAATCGTTTTCTCGTGGACGGATACAAAAGAAACTCCAGAGACTGATGCTTGGATTGCATTTTTTTGAGCATGTAACACGATTTCATAGATAGTTTTTTGTGGTTCAGTGAATTTTTTTCCTGCAGGGAAAACTCGTGTTACATCTGCAGTATAATAACCCCACTCGGCACCAGAGTCAACTAACACTAGTTCACCATCTTTCAATTCAGAGTCATTGTTCACATAATGTAATACACATGCGTTCTTTCCGGATGCAACGATATGCCCATATCCACCACCGATGGCACCGGCAGATAAATATTCTTCTTCCAGAATCGCTTCCAATTCATATTCAAACATTCCGGGTCTTGATTTTGCCATAATTCTATGGTGCCCTTGTTTGGTAATCTCGGCGGCAGTTTTTAAAATTTGGATTTCATCTTCGGACTTAAGGAGCCTCATTTCATGTAGAAAAAATGGATCTTAATGTTGATAAAATTTCTAAATCCCGACTGGTATCCTCACCAAAAAAATGAAAAAGGGTATGGTTACCTAAGAAAAGTTCGAATTGTTTGTTCTTCCATTCGGAAAGATCATAAGAAGCATCGAGATTGAGCATTTGCCTAATCGTTTCCTTCCCGAGTCTTATGCCTGTCCAAATTTCCCTCTCTTTATCTTTGGGAAGACAAAACATAACAGATTGGTATTTTGTTAGAACTAAAATACTATCCTCTTCCGTGATTCCGGTTAGGTAGTAAAAGTCTGAATTTTGACGAAATTTATATTCCACATCGCGATTTCGAATTTTATGATTAGCGGCAAAGATTAAAAGGATTTCCCCATCTTTCAGAACTTTTTGTACTTTTTTAATCCTGGTTTGAAACGTTTTACTTTGGTGTGAAGATTGTTTTCTAATTTTACGAGTCACCCTAAAACTTCCTCCAATGCTTCATATATTTTTACTGTGTTTTGATCCATCATACATCTAAAATGTGTCTCTGGACATTCTCGCCCTCCATGGATACCACAAGGTCTACAGGACAAGGAGTCTACTTCCATAAACTTATGTTTGGTGGATAAACTTCCATATCCAAACGCGGGAATCGTAGCCCCATAAATCATTACTGTTGGTATATTGAAAGCAGAAGCAAAGTGTATTG
>JALOTI010000021.1 GCA_025457985.1 Leptospira sp. | reverse complement strand
CAGAAAGAAAGGCAAATTCTTAATTTTTCTTGACCACGGTTCAGGAACGATTTCCCTGGAAGCAGATGATCGAAGAATTTAAGATTCGGCTTGGCTATGAAATGGGCGGTGTTCTGCCTGTGATTCATATTTCTGGTGAAATTACATCGGAAGCCGAAGAAGAAATTGTTCAATCGTACGACTCTATCCCCCAAGACAAACGTTCCCGTGTAATCTTAAATTTTTCGGAGACTTCGTATATCAATTCGGCGGGGATTGCAACTCTTATAAGCCTGATTACTAAATCTTCGGAAAGCCAGGGAAAAATCGAGTTTGCAGGCCTCAACTCTCATTTTCGAAAGGTTATGGACATCGTTGGTTTAACTGACTTCGTCCTGATTCACGATTCTCTCAATTCTGCGATCTCCCAAGCTTAAATTTTTCTAGATTCCTAACTTCCCTTGTCCAAGATAGGAGGGAAAGAGGTCAATTCATGAGCGAAGTGGAAATCCACATCAAAGGTAAATCATATAAACTGCCCATAATCGCGGGAACAGATGGAAAAGAAGGGATCGACCTAACTGATTTTTACCGAAAAACAGGACTTGTTACAGTAGATCCTGGTTTATTTAACACTGCATTAGGAATTTCTAAAGTATCTAGACGGGATCCCGAAAAAGGGGAACTTAGCTATCGAGGCTATGATGTAGGTGAACTCGCATACCAATCTACTTTTGTTGAAACATCTTATCTTTTAATCTATGGTAATCTTCCAAACAAACAAGAGTTAAGTGATTTTTCAAAGAGATTATCCAAACATTCAATGATCCATGAAGATATGTTAAATCTTTTTGATGGATTTCCTGGTGTTGCAAACCCACTTGCAGTGCTAAGTGTAATGGTTACTTCTCTTTCGAGTTACTACCTAGAGGAATATGAAGAAAAATTGGATATGGGCGTGGATTTGATCGCAAGGCTTCTTGCTAAAATTCGTACCATCGCTGCATTTACCTACAAACACGCAGTAGGTCATCCTTTTGTCTATCCTCAGGATAAAAATCCATATTGTACTAACTTTTTGTATATGATGCACAAAATGCCTGCAGATACGTATACAGTTCCGGAAGAGTTTGATCGCCTTCTCAATCAAATGTGGATTCTGCATGCTGATCATGAACAGAATGTATCCAATACAGCCGTTCAAACGGTAGGTTCAACACAGGCAAATCTCTTTGCTTCCATTTCTGCGGGAATTATGGCTCAGTGGGGAGCTAGGGAAGGGGGAAGACCTACAGCGGCGATTTCTCTTATTGAAGATATAATTAAAACCAAAACACCTGTTAAAGATTATTTTGAAAGATTCAAACGTGGCGAAGTTACCATGCGATCCAATGGTTTTGGTCAAAAAGCGTATGATGTTGTTAGTCCTCGTGCAAAAATTGCCCGCAATATTGTGAAAGAGTTCTACAAAAATCGGACTTTAACTCCTGTTGAAGATGTCGCACTCCAGATTGATGATGTAGTTTGGAATGATACATTTTTTATGGAGAATTTATTGTATCCAAACTTGGAATACTATTCAGCTCTCACTTTCCATACTTTGGGCATACCTAAGGATATGTTCTCTGTAATGCAAGTAATCGGTCGATTGCCTGGTTGGCTTGCTCATTGGCGAGAACAACGAATCAAAGGAGATTTCAGTAAGTTTCGTCCAAAACAAATCTATGTGGGCGAAATCAATAGGAAATACATTCCTATTCAAAACAGAATCTAGTTTGAAGCCTGCATCTTTTGCAATTCTGTCGTTAATTTCTGTCTTCTTCACCTGCCAACCGGTAGGTGATGTTCCTTCTATAAAAGACGGTTTTGTAGATGCAGTTTCCTATTTAGAAACAAAAGAAAATGTTTTGAAGTTAAAAGGTGAATGGATTTATTTCCCAAACCTTCTTCTCCAGCCCCAAGAAGTTCAAGAGATTCGTTCTTTAAGACCCGACTCTTTATTTTCTGTCCCTGGAATTTGGTCTAAAAGTTTCTTTGAATCCGGTTTTCTTGCAGGTGATGGTTATGCTACATTTTATACTAAAATACGACATGGTTTAAAAAATCAGCCAATGTCTCTATTGATTCCAGAAATGGAGACAGCCTATGTTCTGTATGTTGATGGTAGAGCTATTGCATCTAATGGAATCGTTTCGTTTAATGAACAGAAAGCTAAACCAGAATACAAACCTGTGATCGTAGATTTTGTTTCCAACACCGATGAAAGCAGTTTTGTTCTCCAGATTTCGAATTACAATCATAGAAAAGGCGGACCCGCACAAATCATAAGTTTAGGAAGAACTTCCAATATACATAAGTTATACGAATCGGATCTTTTAAAAGATATGTTGCTCGTTGGCTGTATTCTTTTTATGGGAGTTTATCATTCCTTTTTGTATTTTCATAGAAGGAAATCTCCGCAGACATTCTGGTTTTCCTTGACTTGTTTTTTAATTGTTCTGCGAGTATTTGTTACAGGCAATAAATACATCACTTTTTTATTCCCAAATATACCTTGGGAGCTGCATTTAAAGATGAGTTATCTTAGCTTTTTTCTGCTCCCCCCCGTTTTTGGAAGATACATTTATCTTCTATTCAAACCTTATTTTTCTAAATCTGTCTATGAGATCATAGCATACATATCTTATCTTTTTGTTATGATCGTTCTTATCACAAAATCTTCCTTTTATACATATTTGATGATACCATTTCAAATCTTTAGTATTTTTGCATCGGTTTATGTATTTATCACCGTATATCGTGTTATTCGAGAAAAAATTCAAGGCTCTGTGATTTTTTTACTTAGTTTTGTTTTGTTTATTCTTAGTTTTGTGAATGACCTTTTGGTAAATAACCTTATCATACATGGTCCACTGATGATCCATTATGGGATCTTTATGATGTTTCTCTTTCAATCCATATTAATTGCGAGAGGTTTTTCAAAAGGATTTCAGGAAGCAGAAAACTTAGCGATCGAACTCTCTTCAAAAAATCAGGAGCTACAGCAGGTTAAAAACCAACTTCTCGACTCCAATGAAAGTTTGGAAATTCGGGCAAAAGAAAAAACGGTCCAACTCCAGAACAAACTGGACCAAATTAGCAAAGACCTTTTATTAGCTAAGTCCATCGTACAAAGTTTAACAAAACCTCCTGACCTAGCACCACACTTGAAATTGGACATTTTGTACAAACCGATTGCGGAAGTTGGCGGTGACATCTACTTCGTTAAACGAATTCAAGACTTTTACTTTCGATTCTTTTTGGCGGATGCGACTGGACATGGTTTACAAGCAGCTTTGTATACCATGATGATACAATCCGAGTTTGAAAGGATTACTGATGTTGCTATGAGACCTAATGATCTCTTATTTTATATCAATAGACATTTTTATGATAAAAATGCTGATTTACAGATTTATTTCCCAGCTATCGCTCTTGATTTTGACTTCCACCAAAAGATTTTAAGATATTCTGGTGCTGGAGTTACTCAGCAGATTTTAATTCGGAGCACAGGAGAGTTAGAGTATTTGGACAATTCCGGTCCAATTATCGGAATTTTAGAACATTTCCGATTTACTATCTTAGAAACACATGTTTCCAAAGGAGATCGAGTGCTTCTTTATACGGACGGTTTATTCGAAGAATTGAATGAAGCGGACGGAGCTTCCGCATTATCTGAGTTTGTCGGTATTATCGAAAAAACAAAAAATATGCCATTTGAAGAAGTGCTGCCCTATATTAAGGCTGAGTTGTTTCAAAAAATGAAAAAAACTGTCTGGAAAGATGACTCAACGATTTTGTTCATAGAAGTCAATACCTAGTTAGTTACCAATCTCCACCAGATCCTCCGCCAGCACTGTCGCCACCGCCCCCGCCCCAACTATCGGAACCACTATCAGACCAAGAGCCAGAATCACCGGAGTAGAATCCACCTCCGAATCCGCCACCATCTGATCCACCCCCACCAAAAGTACCTACTCTAGATTTTAAAAAGAGAACGAGAAAAAACAATAGAATTGCCAGAAAGATTCCAATCGTTTTCCCAAATAGGAATACAAAAACTGGATAAAGTAAAAAGAATGCAAGACCAGTTACAATAGCACCAAACACAGATGATACGAAGAGTGAAAAAAATAAGACAATGAGACCATTGAACCCACTTGCCATAGTCTCTTCGTTTGATAAAAGTTTTTTTGTCGTTGCAACATCAGAGGCAGAAGGTGTGTATTCACCTCGAATAGTTAGGATTATTTTATCAACTCCGCTACTAACCCCCAAATCAAATTCACCTGATTTAAAATTCGGGCGAATTTCATTTTGTATAATATATCTTGCTTGCAGGTCAGTTAATGCACCCTCTAGTCCTCGGCCTACACTGATCCAAATCTTTCGTTCTTCTTTTGCTATCAAAAGTAAAACGCCGTTGTTCTTACTCTTTTGACCTAGTTTCCATTCATCAAAAACTTGAATCGCAACATCATTAATCATCTCACCATCTAAGGTTGGTATAGTGAGTACTGCAATTTGGTTTGAAGTTTCTTTTTCGTGTTCTCGGATTTTTTGTTCTAAACTACTAATCGTTTCTACGGATAAAATTCCTGCAAGATCTGTAACCTGTCTTGTTAACTTAGGAACAGGAAATGCATTCAAATTTCCAAAATAAAATAATGTTAGGATAAAACAAAGATAACGGACCATATGATTATAAAGAGCTTCCACCCTCTCTGATTTCATTCGAAAGTTCATTTGTATCATCTTTTTCGATAATCAGTTTGTATCGTTCTAACAAATCTCCACAAAATAGGATGCTCGAAATGATCCCTTGTTTTTTCTTATTATTTTTCATACCGTCTACAATGAGTCGAACTGCTTCATTCCATTCTGACTGAGGAACCACACGAGCAATTCGTTTGTCTGGTAATATGCGTACGAAATGTTCTCTAAGTGAAATATAGATCAGGATTCCTGTTCTTGAACGAGTGAGAAAAACTTCCTCATCCAAAAATGCTTCTTTGGCCCGTAAATTCACGAAAAATCGTTTTACTTCTTTGGGAACAATGAACAAACGGAGGCTTGGAAAAACAAAGGCAAGGACTAGTCCGACGCAGGCACCAGACCATACGGAAAGAATACCACTGATGACATTGCTTCCCCAAAGTGCTGTTTGGAAGTATTGAAAGGTAAAATACCCGACACCTGAAATACCTCCTCCAACAAATGATGCAAACCAGATCCATTCTCTGTAATGGTGGCTCACTTCAGTAAAAAAAGGCACAATCTCTGCGGAAGTCTTTTTTTCGGCGGTACCTACTGCCTCTTTAATCTCTGTTAGGTCTGATTGTGAAAAGTATTTTTGTAAGATTCCCATGCCCAAAAGACTGCCCTGTTTTTTAGGAGAATCAATCAAAAAAAACGTTTATGGACTCTAGATTTTGGAGTCGATCACTATGGCAATACTCACAAGAAACAAATGCAAGATTGTAAAAAAGAAAAAGGATTTTGCCATCTTTTTATCTTCCGTTTGAAACAACCTATATACAAAGGTTAAAATCCAAATGGTAAGGATGGCAGTTGTAATTAGAAAAATAATTCCCATCCGATCATCAGCAAAATAAAAGCCAATGACGGCGATTGAGTAAGCGATGGTGTAGAAAACTATTTGTCTCAGAGTTTTTTTCACTCCGGAGACCACGGGCATCATAGGAATACCTGCAAATTCGTATTCTTCCTTCAAAAAGATTGCTAATGCCCAAAAATGCGCTGGAGTCCAAAGAAAAATGATAAGGAACAGAAGCCAAGCTTGCATAGGAAGTTGGTTTGCCGCGGCCGCATAACCGATCATAGGTCCAATACAGCCCGAAATACCTCCTATTACGATATTTTGCTCTGTGCGTGGTTTGAGCCAAATTGTGTATAAAAATACATACAATATAAGGGCAGAAAATGCGCAGAGAGCAGTCAGAAGGTTCACGAAAAAGTATAAAATTGAAAATGCAATGATGGTTGTTCCAATTCCCAAAAGTAAACTTGTGATCGGAGAAATTTGCCCAGCAGGAATCGGTCTCAACTTAGTCCGATACATCACAGCATCACGTTCTCTTTCAATGTATTGGTTTAAAATAAATGAAGCGGAACTCATTAAATAAGTCCCGAAGAGGGTATAAAATAGCAACGACCCGCTAGGAGTTCCTTCCATGCCTAGATACAAACCAGGAAATACTGTCGCAAGAACAAGAACAGTCACCCTAGGTTTGGTAAGTTGGTTCCAAATTTTAAACATGGTTTGGGCGTTTTACCTCAGATTGGAACTTGTAAAAGAAAGCAAGATAACAGCTTAAAAACACCAATACTCCATTTAACGTGTGTATGCCTGTTAAAAGTTTGGGTAGGAGGTAGATTACATTCAAAGCACCAATGAGTATTTGCACAACTATCAAATACGCAGCGATTTTAAGGAATAGTTTTGCTGTTTTGTTTTGGAATGTAAGAATACCCCAGGCAGAAAAACCTAAAACAACAAGGCCAGTGAAGTAGCCAAAAAATCTGTGCTCCATTTGGTAACGGATGGTTCCAGTCCATTCAGGGAACCAATCCCCATAACAAGTTGGAAAGTCAGGGCAAGCTAGACCGGCATAGTGTGAGCTAACCTTCCCGCCTAAAAAGAGTTGGTAGAGGACAATGACCAATACAAAAACAGGAACCAAACGAGCACTGCCCGTCCATACAAACTCCGACTGTCCTTCCGTGCTAAGTAGAAGTCGGATTGTCAAACATGAGGTTAGAAGTAAGACTGCGTTTAGTAAATGGAGATTAACCGTTGTTGGATGGAGGAGTTTTGTTACAGTTAAGGCTCCTAAAATTACTTGGCTTAAAAGAAAAAGGAGAGAGATACTCGCAAGAATTCCGTATCGCTTTCGTAATGCCGAATCTTTCAGAATCCATATAAATCCAATGCCTACTAAAATTCCTAAAACCCCAGAGTAGTATCTATGGCCAACTTCCATAAAGATTTGGAAGGTCCATTCAGGAACAAATTTACCATGGCAGAGAGGCCAGTCTGGACATGCGAGGCCAGAATCCGTGGCTCTGACCAGAGGACCATACAACAAATTGAAGAGAATCATTCCCGTTAGGATGCTATAAAATCGTTTTAAACTCATTGCGTCGCACTCTTTCTTCCAGGTTTTGCGAAGGATTGGAACCGAAAATAAAATTAATCTTAGAACATTTAAAAATTGTTGGAGAAATTTCCAGGTTTTATGTATAGACTAAAGGAAAGACTTATGCAAAACCAAGATTTATACAACAAACCTGGCTACTGGACTTTTCTTGTTACTCTGGTGCTAAATATTCTATTTTTCGGTTATATATCCTTTGTTCATCCAGGTACGCCTGAGAACCCAGGGATGGAATCGAAAGTAAAGCAGACTAAGTAGAGATTCATTCTTTTTACGTGAATCGGCACTGGACTTTTTTACTAACCGGTCTTTTTTTGATGGGGGCGTCTTTATCTGCTTATGACCCCCATTCGAATCTGACTCGTGAAAACAAACTACCGAAAGAGCTGGAGAACATAGGTTTTTCAGACGTAACTGGGAAAACCTTAGATCTAGAGATTCCCTTTCGGGATGAGACAGGGAAGACCGTTCTCTTCTCCTCTTACCTAACCAAAGACAAACCTCTTATCCTGTCTCCTGTTTACTTTAAATGTCCAACCCTATGCAACCACCATCTCAATGGTGTTTTCAAAACTCTCAAGATCGTCGACTGGAAACTCGGGAAGGAATATTCGTATATTGCAGTTTCCATAGATCCTTCTGAGGATGAAACCGTTGCCGCCCCAAAAAAAGAAGCCTACTTGAAGGATTATGCCAGAATGGGAGCCGAATCAGGCTTCCACCTACTCACAGGAACCAAAGAATCCATTCAAAAGTTAACAGAACAACTCGACTTTCGATATGCTTGGGATCCTGAGTCTAAACAATACATTCATGCGAGTGGTGTTTATGTGCTAACTCCGGAGGGTAGGGTGTCTCGGATCTTTCAAGGAATTCAAATTGAGCCTAGAGATTTGAAGTTTGCTTTTTTGGAGGCTTCGTCTGGAAAGATTGGGAGTTTTGTGGATCAGTTGGCTTTATTTTGCTTTCAATTTGACCCAAGAAAAAATAAATATACGATATATGCGTATAGGGTGATGCAAATCGGGGGGCTTTTGACTTTAGTATTCCTCGGATCGTTCTTATATCTTAACTTGCGAAAAACAAAAAACAACCACCGTCAAGGAGTCACATAGATGTCTTGGATCAGTCTCATTCCAGCGACCTCGTTTATGCCGATACAGGCGACAGAAATTGCGAAAGAAGTAGATCTTCTATATGCCTTTCTCATTGTATCGAGTTTAATTTCGTTTGTAATATTGATCGGAGGAATGACATGGTTCCTCATTAAGTTCAAACGAACTTCCGTAGATCAAAAATCAGCTTATATCACCCACAATAATTTTGCTGAGTTCCTTTGGTCATTTATCCCCCTTGTGATTATGATGGTGATCTTTTACTGGGGAATGGTCATCTTTAACAAATTAAGAACCCCTCCACAGGACATCGCAGCTGAAATCCATGTAACAGCGGAACGTTGGGCATGGACCTACCGTTATGCGAATGGAAAAGAATACTACAGTTCTGCTAACGAACCGCTTGTAGTACCAGCAAACAAAGCTACAAAACTAATCCTTACTTCAAAGGACGTGATTCACAGTTTCTATGTTCCAGCTTTCCGCGCAAAACAAGATGCCGTTCCTGGTCGCTTTACAGAGCTTTGGTTTGAACCGAACCAACCTGGTGAATTCATCGTTTTCTGTACGGAATACTGTGGAACAAAACACTCCGGTATGATGATTAAAATCAAAGCCGTTGGTTCTGAAGAATACGCAGCTTGGTATCACTCTGAGAAAAAAGGAGAGGACACTCCGGCTGACAAAGGTAAAGCTTTGTTTGCCCAAAAAGCATGTGCCTCATGCCATTCTATCGATGGAAGCCGAGTTGTTGGACCAACCATGAAAGGTCTTTACGGTCTAAACAGAAAATTCGCAGACGGTAGCCAAGCGAGTGCAGATGAAAACTACCTTCGTGAATCCATTCTAGTATCGAGCGCAAAAATCGTAGAAGGTTACCCACCTGCGATGCCAGTCTTCCAAGGTCAATTGTCCGACGATGACGTTACAAATCTCATTGAATATATCAAATCTATCAAATAGGAGAAGAGGATGAGTTCAAGTCACACAAAAACAGAACACGGCCATGATTACCTGAACCACAGTTCGGGACTATGGTCTTGGCTTACCACCCTAGACCACAAACGCATTGGTCTTATGTACTTCGCAACAGTTGCCATTTTATTCTTAATTGGTGGTTTCTTTGCGTTGGGAATACGATTGCACCTTGCTAAGTTTGGTGCGGAACCTCTTCTAGAACCTGATACCTATAATAAGTTTATGACCTTCCATGGTGCAATCATGGTATTTATGGTCATCATTCCTGGTATCCCTGCTTTCCTTGGAAACTTTGTCCTTCCGATCCAACTAGGAGCTAAAGACGTTGCCTTCCCAAGACTGAACCTAGCATCTTATTATATCTTTATTGCAGGTGCTCTTCTTGCGGCATCTTCCATGTATTTCAACCAAGTGGATACAGGATGGACTTTTTACACTCCTTACTCTACTGCGAAAACTGGAAATGGAGTTATCCTTCTTGTGATGGGAGCCTTTACTATGGGCTTTTCCTCTATCTTAACAGGGCTTAACTTTATCGTAACAACACACAAACTACGTGCGCCTGGAATGACGATGGACAGAATCCCACTTATGATTTGGGCTCTCTATTCCACTTCCATCATTCAGATCCTTGCAACTCCGATTCTTGCGATTACTTTACTCTTGCTTGCTATGGAAAAAACTCTAGGAGTTGGTATTTTTGATCCAGATTTAGGTGGGGATCCAGTTCTATTCCAACACTTCTTCTGGTTCTATTCTCACCCAGCGGTTTATATCATGATCCTTCCTGCGATGGGAGTGATTTCGGAACTTATTACTGCCTTCTCTAAAAAAACGATTTTTGGCTACCGCGCGATTGCATATTCATCAGTGGCAATTGCAGCCGTATCCTTCCTCGTTTGGGGACACCATATGTTCGTATCTGGACAATCTACGTTTGCGGGAGTATTGTTCTCGGTAATTACTATGCTCGTGGGTGTTCCAACGGCTATCAAACTCTTCAACTGGATCTCGACTATGTATCGCGGAACCGTTTCATTTGAGGCGCCGATGCTTTTCGCTCTTGGTTTTATGTTCCTATTCACGATTGGTGGTCTCACAGGTGTCTTCCTTGCCTCCACAGGAATGGATGTTCACTTCCATGACACGTACTTCGTGGTGGCTCACTTCCATTATGTGATGGTGGGTGGAACTCTAATGGCTCTTATGGGTGGTATCTACTACTGGTTCCCAAAAATGTTTGGTAAAATGACATCCGACTTGGGTGGACGCATTTCTTGGGTCTTTATCTTCACTGGCTTTAACGTAACATTTTTCCCACAATTTGTTCTAGGTGCAATGGGTATGCCAAGAAGATATTTTGATTATCTTCCTGAATACACGAACCTGAACCAAATCTCTACAGTGGGTTCTTGGCTCATCGGACTCGGATTTTTAGTAGGGCTTGTTACGATCATCCACGGAATTTTAAAAGGGGAAAAAGCTTCTGACAATCCATGGGGTGCAAAGACTCTCGAATGGCAGACTTCATCTCCACCTCCACACGAAAATTTTACAACTACACCACAAGTAACTGCAGGACCATATGACTTCCGTTAGTTCATCAACTGAATTTCACCACCAACACCACTTTAAAAGTGCAGAACACCAATATTCCTCTGCGAAACAGGGGATTTGGTTATTCCTCTGCACAGAGATTCTCATGTTCGGCGGACTTTTTGTCGGATATTTGATATACCATTCGTTTTACCCAACTGTGTTTAAAAACGGATCCTTAACCCTGGATTGGAAAATGGGGGCGGTAAACACTGTTGTCCTGCTTATCAGTTCTTTTACGATGGCTGCAGCTATAAACTACATCCAACGGGGCTTTCATAAGATAGCATCCGTTATGTTGGCGCTCACAATCGCTTGTGCGATCGCCTTTATGGTGATTAAGTATTTCGAATACACACACAAGTTCCATGTTGGAACCGTACCTGGGAAGTTTTCTCTAGTTGATCCAACATGTGGTGTCGGCGGAAACAGAGCTGAGTGTGAATCCAAGATTG
>JALOTI010000403.1 GCA_025457985.1 Leptospira sp. | reverse complement strand
TGCCGCCAAGGAAATGTTAGCCGAACTAAAGGAGTTTAATGAAGAACGTAAGGCAAAAGGTCAACCACCCATTCAAATTGGGATCGGGATCCATTCGGGTGAAGTGTTTTTCGGAAGTATAGGAACAGAAGACCGAATGGAATTTACTGTGATCGGTGACCCTGTAAATACGGCATCTCGCATTGAGTCCGCATGTAAGGAGTTAAAAACCCCGTTACTGATCTCGGAATTTGTGTATAAGGAGATTGGAGGCGGCAGCGATTGGGTGGAACATGGAGGTATTGCTCTATCGGGCAAAGCACAAACAATCAATTTGTTTAGCTTAAAATCTTGAGGTTGTTTCTTTAGACCATTAGGCGGCCAAATTCATTTTATACACTGCTTCGTATAGAGATGGATTGAGCTCCTCGTCAATTACATAAATAACTCGAGTAGAACCTGAATGCTGCGATAGATCCATGATTGCTTTTCTTCGATCTGGACGGATTTGTGAAAGATCAAAGTCAGCAATCTTAAACTTGTTCTCTTTTTTAAATATTGGTTTGATTGTGCAAATACGTTGGAGCTTCGGTCTGGTTTGGTATCGACCAACATCCAAAACCAAACAGATATCGAAATGAGCTCTTTTTTCGGAATCAACACTTGCGGTGATTACAAAGTCCCCGTAATTGATGATATTCTCATTATTGGTAAGCGAACTTCCAACGTAATCAAGAAGGTGTCGTATATTCTTGTTGCTGTAAGAAAAAAACGAATCATTCAGAATCATTTTAAGAGCTGTTGAAGATTTGAATGCGGGACGCCATGGTTGATTGGATGTTAGCGAAGCATATTCGGATGCCAATGATAGTATCGCAATGTCCTCTTCAAAACTAGCAGAAGTTACACTGTTCTCCTGTAGGTGGAGCTGTTGTTCGATATCTTGTATGATACGTTCCCGACCAACCTCTTTGCTATACTTATCCCGAACGGACATCAGCTTTTTAAACATCAAACGCTCATCTGGGAAGTTATTATTTACACCTACCCCACGGTAAGGTCTATGGTGGTTCAAAATTAATGTTCGAACAGCGGTATCGATTTCAGGAGCCGTAAGAGTCATCAGGTAACTGATGATTGGGTGTTGTTGGATTGAAAAATAGTCTTCCTTAGAAAGGACAGGTTGATTTTTTCTATCATCAATTCTTGTGTATCCCACATCGGAAAGATAACTTGCCATCATTATGTTTAGGTGGTCTTTTTTGTTAGAGATTTCTTGGCCATCGTTTACAATTTTTTTAGTGCGAACTTTCATTCCCATCGCAACAACTGTTCGTTTGGTCATCAATTCCGATTCAAGAGAAACCCCGGCGACACTCAAAATTTCTAAAATATTAAAAATTCCTGACTCAAAATCCGGATTGCTTGTAAAATCAGTTAGGATCTCGTTTACAGAATTTTGAACAAATACTGCTTGGTCTGATTTAAAGCTTGTTTGTCGGAGATCTTCGATAAGGGCAGCTGATTGTTGTGCAAATTTAGTAGTTCTTTCTTTGTCGAAGAGTTTTGTATTCTTTCCGCTGGTATCTTCTTCTGCTTTTTTAACTACGGATTTTCCCTTGTTGAGATCGGAGATAAGAAAGTAAACACCTTGCATCTCAAATTTTAAGAGTTTGCCAAAATCTGCTTCCGTAGGATTTTTTTTCTTATGAATTAAAATTTGACCGTCTTTGTTGTATAAGTTTATTGGAATATTCTGATTTTTGCGAAAGCTATTTAGTGACTCCTCGGTAAGCTCAAATTTGGCTAATTTATCTTTGGAAACATTGACATTCTCATTCGTACTCATCGCTAAAATCCTGCAATCCCTAGGGAAAACACGTATATCTGGCACAACTATTGTCTCATTTGGAATCATTGTAAAGTAATTAATCGAAATTTGTTTTGTATCTCACCTAAGTCTTGTTTACTTAGGAGTTTTACTAATGTTTTGGATCGTCTAGATTGCGGGAATCCCTAGTGTGTTGCTTGCTTTTAGTAAGTTAAAAAATATTTAATTCATGTTACCGTAGTCCTTTCGATAACGGCATGGTATACGTTGTTCAGTATGTGCCAAAACAAAGAAAAATACCTGTCATTATGGATAGGAAATGGGATTGAAAAAGAATTTGAAAGGTCTCATCGTTGAGGAAGGATTATGACAGATTTTGTAGCGTTTTTCACTTTTTCATTCTTCAATGCAATCGTTGTTTTGTTTCAGTTAGGTTTGGCAATCGGGATGCCTTGGGGGGCTTTGTCCATGGGAGGTAAGTTTCCTGGTAGGCAGCCACTTAGCATGCGTATTGTGGCAATTGTGAATATTCTTTTACTCTGTTTTTTAAATCTGATTGTAGGTATTCATGCTGGAGAAATCTACCCCGAGTTTCAGAGTTTTGCTTCGAAGGCAATTTGGTTCGTTGTGGTTTTTTATATCTTGGGAACAGTTTTAAATACAATTACACCCAGCAAAAAAGAACGCATTTGGGCGCCCGTCTGCGCTATACAATTGGCATCGTGTTTGTATCTTGCTCTATAAGAAATCTTAAGGGCTCCCTCATTTTTTTCATTTACAAAGATCTAAATTTGAACAAAATTCAGGAATATGAATCCAATCACAGCTTCCAAAAAGTATTTTGACCTATTTAACCCGACAGAAAATCACCTGGCACTCAGGGAATCCGTTGCGAGTTTTGCGGAACGCGAGATGGATGAACAGGCAAAATTCCACGACGAAGGAGAGAGCTTTAATTTAGATCTCTTCAAACGATTGGGTTCGGAATTGGGTCTTTTTGGAATAACGGTTCCGGAGACCGATGGAGGTCAGGGTCTCGATCCTTTGGCATCGGTCATTATACATGAAGAGATGTCTAGGTTCGACCCAGGATTCACTCTCTCATATCTCGCACATGAAGTTCTCTTTGTGAATAATTTTTATTACAGTTCGGATTCTTTGCAGAGAAAAAAATACTTAGAAAAAGTGATCACTGGTGAATGGATCGGTGGAATGGGCATGACGGAACCAGGTGCAGGAACGGACGTACTGGGGATGTCAACGAATGC
>JALOTI010000402.1 GCA_025457985.1 Leptospira sp. | reverse complement strand
ATCTGTCGGAAGAAATTGAATTTATAGAATCCATAAAGGTAAACTTTTGGACAAACACGTCAAAAGTTCAATTTTATGGAATGACTAAGACCAAACTTTTTTTTAAAACTTTAGATTGGATCGAACAATTGCGGTTTGATTGGATACTATCCAATAAAGATTGGGAAAACTATGACTTCCACAGACTGCCTCCCGATCTTATATTAGAAATACCATTTTTTTCAACAGGAAGGTATGTCTTGGGTGGAGGTATCACAAAAGGTAAAACCCCGTTTGAGTTTAGCCTTTTGTGGTTCGATTACTGAATCAATAATTTGAAATTCTTTTGAATACAAACATCATTCGGTCGACTTAACTCGTTTGACCGCCCAGTTCCATTTATGAATTTCTGACTTTCTTTCCGGTTCTGCCATTTTAGGTTGGAATTGCGTATTTTTTGTTTCGAGTTTTCTAAGCGCAGAAACAGATTTAAAAAAACCTCGTTCCAAACCTGCCAAGTAAGCGGCACCTAACACGGTCGTATCGACATTTTGCGGACGGATTACCTTTGTCCCCAAAATATCAGCCTGGAATTGCATTAACCATGCATTGGAAGTTGCACCCCCATCTACTCGAAGGTATTTTAATGGTTTACCAGTTTCCTTTTCCATTGCGTGAGCAAGCTCATACGATTGTAATGCGATTGCCTTTAAAGCAGCTCTTGTGATTTGTGCAGGAGTTGTATCCCTACTTAGACCAAATATGGCGCCTCTTGCTTCCTGGTCCCAATGAGGAGCACCAAGGCCCGCAAACGCAGGGACAAAAACGATATCATCCTTGGTTTTGATCGACTTCACTAATTTTTCAGAGTCTTTGGAATATTTAAAAAACTCTAAATTATCACGTAGGAATTGAACGACAGCACCTCCGATAAAAACGGAACCTTCGAGGCAGTAGACAGTTTTTCCCTCTGGACCTAACGCGAGTGTTGTGATCAGACCAAGATTGGAAATTCTAAACTCATCACCAACATTAAAAAGTAAAAAACAACCAGTTCCATAGGTGTTTTTTGCTTCGCCAGGCTCTGTACACAATTGACCAAATAAAGCACCTTGCTGATCCCCAACTAAGGATGAAATGGGAATGCCATCAGGAAGTGACTTTACATTTGAAGTGTATCCAAAAAGATTTTTTGAATTATGTGCTTCCGGAAGCATTGACATTGGAACTCTTAAAATTTCACAAAGTTCCTCATCCCATTCTTTACTTTGGATGTTAAAGAGTAATGTTCTGGATGCATTCGTATGATCCGTTTTGTGTTCTTTATGATTAGTTAGTTTGTAAAGAAGCCAAGTATCTATGGTTCCAAACAGTAGATCTCCTTTTTCCGCTTTCGCCCTAGCTCCTTTTACATTGTCAAGGATCCACTGAATTTTTGTTCCAGAAAAGTATGCATCTAAGACAAGGCCTGTTTTATTTCTGAAATTGGATTCAAGACTTTGTTTTTTTAGATTGGTGCAAATATCAGATGTCCGTCGGCACTGCCAAACAATAGCATTATAGATCGGCTTTCCCGTTTTTTTATCCCATACAACCGATGTCTCTCTTTGGTTGGTAATTCCAATTGTAACTGCGTCTTTTGGATTGAGTTTGCCTTTTCGAATTGCTTCACCGATCAACTTTTGGGTTTTGATCCAAATCTCTTCTGGATCGTGTTCTACCCAACCAGGTTTTGGATAGTATTGTTTGAATTCCTGATAAGCCGAGGATATAACTTTTCCTTTATCATTAAAGCAAAAAGTACGTATTCCAGTAGTACCTGCATCAATTCCAATGATATAACCTTTGTTTGCCATTTTAAACCTCTATTTCCAAACTTTCATAAGCCATAATAATTTCCAAATTTCCATTTGGATCGAACATTTCCTTGTACTTCAAAGCACGAAGATAAACTAAATCCAACTTTTCATCATCATAGGAAGGGTCATGATGAAACATTACCAATTTCTTAACTTTTGCCCTTAAAGCAATATCAGTTGCAATCGAGGCCGAACTATGACCCCAATCAATCTTTTGCAATGATTCTTCAAATGTATACTGGGTATCAAATACCAGGACATCAGCGTTGGCAAAGTATTCGATATAGGTATCAATATTTTCCATTTCTTCTAAATTGAATTCAGCATCCGACGCAAAGATGATTGATTTGCCATCTTCAGTAAAACGGTAAGAAAAACTTCCACCCGGATGCCGAACGGACTTGCCCATGGCAGTGATATGTGGACCCAGCGCTAGTGAATTGCCCTCTGGCAAATAGCGGAAGGTCTTTTTTGCCGAATAGTGATCAAAAGAAACGGGAAAGTGTGTGAACACAAACTGGTGCTCTAACCTTTTTTCTGCATCTTCCATTGCGGAAACAAATTCAAAATGATTGCCCGGTAAAAACAGAGGAACAAAAAAAGGGATTCCTTGTATATGGTCCCAATGAGTATGTGTGAGAACCCAAAAGGCATGTCCCTTACCTTTGCCAAAATCTTCAGCCATCATTGAATTTCCTAATTCCCTAAGGCCAGTGCCACCGTCGATAATGATTAGATTGCCATCCTTATCTCTAATCTCAACACATGTCGTATTACCGCCGTAAGTTGATGATGTAGAAAAACTAAGCGAATCTAAAAATTTAGAAATACTTTTTTGATTCTGGATATCTGTTGGGCTTGCGAGTGCTAAAACCTTTTCAATTTTGTGTTTTACTCGTTCCGGTCGTATGGGTGAACCAATAGAACCTCTAACTCCCCAAAACTTTATTTTCATTGGTTATTTTTTAGGCGGGTTTCTCCAAAAATCAAACGTTTTTTGATTGTCATCCTTCGTTTCATGAGTTTGTTTTAACTTAAGTTATGTTTGCATTCAATATTCAAGAAGATGGTCAGACTGCACGAATCCACCTAAAAGGGACTCTTTCCATAAAGGACACTAGGGAGCTTAAAACGAGAATCAAAGACCTTATCGAAACGGATAAACAAACGATTATTTTTGATTTTAAAGAGCTTTCCTATCTTGACTCTTCTGGCATGGGCGTACTCCTGTATACCTACAATG
>JALOTI010000020.1 GCA_025457985.1 Leptospira sp. | reverse complement strand
GACTGGGCTGTTGGCTGGAAAGTTTTACTCGTTGAAGGGAAAATTAAAATCTTTTGGGTGGATGACGGGATTCGCCTTACACGGTTCTACCATCCAGGTCGAACTCGTTCCAGGCCGTCTTTTGCGAGCCCTCGCACCTCCATGTGCTCGGTCGTTCTCGCTTAACGGAAATTAGGCAAGGTGTCTTGCCAAATTTCCCAACCTTAGCCGATGTAAACCTCAAAATAATATGGGCGTCGAACAGCATACAGGACGTATGCGAGCGAGAGCTCTGGCCAGGGATGGCCAGGCGAAAGCGAGACGCCCTTATTATTTTGAGGTAAATATTTCGTTGAGTGGGAAATTAAAATCTTTTGGGTGGATGACGGGATTCGCCTTACACGGTTCTCCCTTCCAGGTCGAACTCGTTCCAGGCCGTCTTTTTCAGGTCCTCGCACATCCTGCGCTCGGTCGGCCTCGTTTAACGGAAATTAGGCAAGGTGTCTTGCCAAATTTCCTACTCGCCCTCACCCGAAAAATCGTTCGAACCCCTTATAAAAAGTCCTCAAAGTTATCAGTTCATTGCAAAATTTTCCCAATGAAGTCGGTTTTCTTCCAGCCAACTGCCCAGACGCCGAACAGCACCCACGGATGGGTGCGGGCGCGAATTCTCACCAGGAGGGTTAGATGAGCGCGAGGCGACTGAGCTGTTGGCTGGAAAGTTTTACTCGTTTAAGGGAAAATTAAAATCTTTTGGGTGGATGACGGGATTCGAACCCGCGACGACCGGTACCACAAACCGGGGCTCTACCGCTGAACTACATCCACCGTATCAAATACTCTTTCGACCCGAGAGGGATTCGAACCCCCGACCAACTGCTTAGAAGGCAGTTGCTCTATCCAGCTGAGCTACCGGGTCAGATAGAACCAACTGATTCGGGATGACAGGATTTGAACCTGCGACCCTCTGTACCCAAAACAGATGCGCTACCACTGCGCTACATCCCGAAAGAAGTCCTTGAAACTCCAGTTTTTTAAGGAAGTGACCTCTGTCAACAAAAGGGAGGTTTTTATTTGCGCAAGTTCTTGATTCTTTCTAAAAGTACAGGGTGGTTGGGGTTTTTTTGAAGGGCTTTGCGATAGGCCTTCCAAGCGTCATCGGATTTGCCCAAAGTCTGTAAAAAATAACCAAAGGAATCCAAATAGGCAGGATTTCCAGGATCCATTTCTAGAGCTTTTTTCAAAGATTCGATCGCCTCTTTTTTCTCAGCTGGGGTGAGATTTTTCTTTAAAGCCAAAAGATAACCTAACGAATTTAAGCTGTTTTTATAGTCAGGGTTTGCTCTTAAGATCCTACGGTGGATCTCAACTGCCTCATCCAACCGGTGCGTATACTCATAAATATGCGCAAGAAAAGAGAGTAACCTCGGATCTTCCACTGCTATTTTGAGCCGATCCAAAATCAAACTTTCTGCTTGATTCCATTCTTTTAACTCAATCAGTGCAAAGGCTTTCAGTCTGTACACATTGTCCGTTTCGATGAAAGTTGGATACACTTCTAGAATGCGATCTAGAACAGCGACTGTCTTTTTGAAATTCTTGGTTTGAAAACAACAGATAGCAAAATTATAAATTAGATATGGATCTTCTGGATTTTTGGCCAGCTCTTGATCGATTAGCGTTAATGCCAGTGCGTAATTGCCCTGGTTCATATATTTGAGATAATCTTGTGAATCCGACATAACTCTAATAAATAGAGGGTCCCATTTTCACTTCTGTAATTCCAGTATTATTTATTTGGAATTGGATTATTGATCAAATCTTGGATTCGATCTTTTTTTGTGAGATCTAGCTCAATCGGAGTTACAGGAATTTTACCTAGATTGTAAGCTTCAAAATCCGTTCCCGATTCCACATCATGACCTAACAAACTTCCATTCAATTGGAATTCACTAACCCCAGCAATAATATTGGTTTTATCATACTTTTCCGTATATCGCCGACGACCCAATCTAACAAACCTTAACTCTTCAATTCCACCAGTTCCAGAAATCTCAGGAGGGAAATTTAGATTCCAAACCTCTCCAGGAATTATTTTCTCTCGATAGATTTCTAAAAATTCCAAAATGAGTTTTGCTTCTCTTTCGTATCCATCATCTGGATCGATCCTGCCTGAACTGACGGCAAGTGATGGGATTCCGTGCAGAGCTCCGTGTTTAGCCGCACCTGCAGTTCCAGAATAATGCAGATCATACCCCATATTGACTCCACGGTTGATCCCCGAAATTACAAAGTCGATCTTAGGAAAGATCTCCCCGTATAAACCTATATTCACACAATCAGATGGAAAACCGTCTGCGATGTAATGGTTGTCATTTATTCGTTCGACACGCATCGGCTGAAATACAGTAAGTGCCATGGATGTTACAGAGCGTTCTTTTAAAGGTGCAATTAAGTAGGTATTGTATTTGGTTCCGAGAACGCTTTCCAATGCTTTGATTCCGGATGACGAGATACCGTCATCATTGGTGATAAGAATGTTCAATCAATTCCCGCCTGACAAGGACTGAAGTATATTACTTGCAGTATAAAGATTCATTAGAAAAGGAAAAATTATAGTAACAAGAAGGGCAGTAAAAGTGAATCGGAAAGAATCTTTGTCTTTCAGTTCATACATAAACTTAAGTCCTCTTGCAACAATCAAAGCATATAGAATCGTTAGAATCGTAAGCAAAAAAAATCCAGAACCAACTCCAGATAGACCTAACGCACGCAATATGATTGTTATAGGAGCAAATATTAGAAACACAATAACGCTGTGTCGGACAAAAAGAAGCAAAAAATTCGTTTTCTGGCTTCTTCCTTTTTTGCGAACGTAATAGTCCATGACTAAGGTTAGAAAAAAAGGAAAATACCGAAACATGATCAAATTTGCAACAAATCCAAAAAACAAAAAGGAAACAGTTGAGAATGTATACGGTGCAGAAAGAATTCCCATACCTGTTGAAACTGAGAGTGCAGCAAAAATCGAAAAAAGCCAATTGGATATAGGACGAGTCGCAAACGGAATTTCTACAACCTCTGCCGCATAACGAACTGGATCGACAAAAATTAACTCTAGAAGATCAACGAGATCAAAAAAGAAATCTTTCATAAAACCAATTTACCCAAATGAGAGGGAAGCAAAACCAATACATGTGACTGAATGAGTGATTTAAGTTTTTTAGACTGCAAAGATTCACCCAAAAAAGAAACCCCAAAGTTTTGTAAGAATCGATCAAACGGTGTTAGTTCTCGTTCAAAGAGAGGAATCAGTCCTTCGTATTGGCAAAGCTCAGAAAGTTTTTGATGTGCTTCTCTTCTACCGCCAATATCATCCACAAGTTTATTACGGAAAGCATCCTCACCCGAGTAGATTTTGCCTTCCGCAAGTTCTTCGATAGACTTAACAGTTCGATTTCTTCCTTTTGCAACATCTTCAACAAACTTACGATAGGTGTCTTGCAATTGTTTGTTGATCATATCATCTTCTTCATTGGTCGAATCCCGGAAAGGTGAATACATATCCTTGTATTTTCCTGCTTTGTAGGTTTTTACACCCACCCCATATCGATCCATTAATCCCTTCACATTTGGACTAAACGAAATGACACCGATCGACCCTGTGATCGTTCCATTTTGAGCAAAGATATAATCCGAAGCTGCTGCGATGTAATATCCTCCAGAGGCCGCCACATCCTTCATCGAGACGACGATCTTTTTTGATTTTTTGAGGTGAAGGAGTTCGTTGAAGATTTCTTGGGAGGCAGCAACGGTTCCACCTGGGGAATTGATTTCCAAAAGAATCCCCTTGATATTGGGATCTTCGTCAATTTCACGTAATTCTCGTAATATGCTCTCTGCACCAGTAGAATCATACGTAGATTCCCCTGAATGAATCTCACCGCCAACCTTAACCACAACTGCACCAATTTCGCTGGATTGGAAGAGGCCCCCGCCCGTGCCCTGGGAAAACCGAGCTAGGCTAGAACCAGAGGAAATAATCACGATTCCGAGAATGGTTGCGACGAGCGAGAGAAGGAAGGAGAGAAAAAGTAACGATTGGTTTCTTTCCATAGAATGTAGCTCAAAGAAAAGTCAGACAAAACAAGCAGTCAACTTTAATAATTGTTTGCAATTTTTTGAAAAAAGTTTATTTTTATATATAGGCACAACCGAAAATATGACTGGTAGTCGTAGGTTTTTGTCTCGGCGCCTGCTGGGACATAATGGATTCTACCAAGGAAGGTAAGGACATGGATGTTCGTCTCAATCGTCTTCTCAACTCTGCTGAAAAATTAATTCAGGATCGTAAAGATTCTAAAGATGTCAGCTCTTCCAAATCGCAAAATGAGGTAAATCAGACAGAAACAAAGTCCGACTTTGTTGTCAGTCTTCCGGTTCAATACCATAATATCCAAACTCGACTTACGGAATTGCAAAAACTGCTTTCCAAAGAACAGGCAAGACTTGGCGTTTTAGAAGATCCAAATTCCTCTAATGAAAATCTTAAAGAGTTACTTTTTGAGAACGAACCATTGTTTCCTGAACTATCATCCTCTCAAGAAGATAAGTCCAGAATTTTGGAAACAAGTAAGTCGACCATTAGTAGTCTGTTAGATGAGCTTAGAAAAAAAGAAGTTGAGAGCGAAAATATTTTTTCACTTGGCTCAAGACTTAGCCCAAGAGAATTTTCTGGAAATATCGGAACGATGTCTTCTCAGTCCATGAAGCCTCTCACGGAAGATGTAGTAAAACGACTCCTCGGGGGTTAGTCTGGAATTAAAAAGATCGATATCAACCTTTGATTCGATCTCTATTCTGTTCTCGTCCATGGTTGGGTCGGGAATCTTTTTTACCTCTGGGTTTTTAATCAAAGAAACAGGAAATGTCTGGATTGTGCTACTCTGCTGGTTACTCGGTGGAATTTTAGCACTCACTGGTAGTGTAACTTATGCGTATGCAGCAAGGCTCTTGCCCTACGCTGGTGGAGACTATGTTTATCTAAAGGTTGCTTATTCACCAGCAATTGCCTTTATGAGCGGATGGTCTTCTTTACTAACTAATTTTTCGGCATCGGTTTCTGTCCTTGCTTTAGCTTTCGGACAATATGTACTCTTTTTGTTTCCAAGTATACCGAAATGGAGTTCCCCTTCTTTGACAGTATTAGGACTGGATTTGCAGGTTGGGACTCAAACTGCCATTGGAATTCTACCAATTCTATTTTTTAGTACCTTAAATTATTTTGGAATCAAATCAGCAGTACGCGTACAAAACGTTTTTGCCGTTTTAAAAATCATCGGCTTACTTAGTTTTATCATAGTTGGTTTTAGTTTGGGAAACACAAACTGGAATTATCTTTGGAATGAAAGTCTGCCTTCCATCAGTGATTCCAATCTTTTTACAAAAATTCTGATAGGTATTGTTCCCGTTTCCTTCTCTTATTTGGGTTGGAATATGATCACTTATATTGCTGAAGAAGTAAAGTCTCCTGAAAAAACGATTCTTCGATCAGCTGTGGTTGCTTGTGTTCTAGTCTGTGCGCTCTATGTTTCCATCAATTTACTATTTTTAGTATCTGCTCCTGCAGAAAAGTTATCAGGAAAAGAAGGAATAGGTGCGATTGCCTTTGAACAATTATTTGGTGGTGATTATGCTATTTTGACTACTGGATTTATCGCATGGGTGATACTTGGTTCGCTTTCTGCCATTCTCATTGGAGGAAGTCGAGTTTACTTTGCTATGGCACGGGATGGAGTTTTTTTACCAAATTTTTCCAGGATTCATCCCAAACACCACAGCCCGTATATTTCTATATTTTTTCAGGCTATTGTGGCAATTCTATTCTGTTTGGTAAAAGAGATTGAATCCCTTTTGTATATGATCACCTGTTCCATTTTAATTTTGTCCTGTTTGACCGCAGCCACTCCCATCCGATTCAATAAAATGGGTTTTGTTTCAGATTACAAAATTCCTTTTTACCCTTGGCCCATCATTCTTTATATTTTATCCAATCTTGCAGTTATGTATGTATTATTTTCTGAAAAACCTATAACAGCCGTTTGGGGGCTTGTTATAACATTAATGTCGCTACCGATTTACTATCTGTTTCGGTTAGATACAAAAATCCAAAAAGGTATAGGTGAAGATTCTAAGCGATCTCCATAAACGTTTTACCAATCTCTGCCATCACTTCATCCTTAGCCAAAATCCAAATCACATCACCACCTTTGATTTGGGTATTTCCAGAAGGTATCAAAAAGATTTCTCCGCGAGCCACGAGTAATATATGTGACTCGGTTGGAAGTTTGATCTCAAATAAAGCACGGTCTATGACTTTTGCGTTGTAAGGCACGATCAATTCTTGCAAGGTCATACCTGGAAATTCTATATTATCAAAATCAGTTGGTTGAAAGATCCTTTTGTTTTCGGATTCCGAAATTCCTAAAAAACTAGCTGCTCGTTGTATCAAAGACCCTTGGACCAAAAGGGATACTAAAACAACAAAAAAGACGACATGAAACAAAAGCTCACCCCAAACTAACCCTTGTGCTATGGGAAAGGTCGCTAGGATGATCGGTGATGCCCCTCTAAGTCCCACCCAAGAGATAAACCATTTTTCTTTAATGGAGAGTGGCTCTCCCCAAAGAGAAATAAATACAGACAATGGTCTTGCCACAACGATTAGTAGTATACCAATCAAAAGACCAGGAACCCAAATATTTAAAAGTTTGCTTGGATAGACAAGAAGTCCAAAACATAAAAACATTCCGATTTGTAAAATCCAAACATATCCATTTAAAAAACGGAATATGGATTTTTTGTGGATAAACTTGTTTCGACCAATGAGTATCCCCGCAATGTATACTGCCAGAAATCCATTACCTTGAAAAATTGTAGTCGATGCATAGACAAATGGAACAGAGGCAGTTATAAAAACCAGATATAGGCCATCATACCCAAGTTTGACGGTATTCATCAAATATAGAATGGTCATTCCAAAGCTAAATCCCATCATCACACCAACAAAGATTTGCAAAGTAAAAAACCTAGCAAACTCCCAACCGTTGAAATTATTTTCTGATAGAATTAAGTTAACAAAAATTGTAGTGAGCAAAACTCCCACAGCATCATTAGAGCCCGACTCAAATTCGATAATCTTTTTGATATGGGTGGGAAGATTGGTTGAACCTGTCTTAAAAATATTAAAGACCGAAGCAGCGTCAGTTGCACTAACAATAGATCCGAGTAAAAAAGATTCCAAAAATCCAAGAACAGGAAAAATCAAATGGATCAAAAATCCTAGTATAGCAGCCGTTAATACGGTTCCTACCAATGAAAGTTTTAATCCAGAGGAAAGGAAGTCTCTTAAGGAATCCCACTCACTTTCCAAGCCACCCAAAAATAATATGTAGATCAGGGCAAATATTCCAACTGACTGCGACAAAGAAAAATCGCTAAACTCAAGTCCGCCGGGTCCATCTGACCCTGCAAACATCCCAAAGGTCAAAAAGACAAGTAAGATTGGAAACCCAAATCGAAAGAAAAGTTTGCTCGAAAGTATCGAAAAAATGATTAGAGCTGAGATAACAAGGGCTTGGATCGTAAAATCATCAGTCATGAATGGAATTTGCTCTTACGCAAGAAAGCTATCGTTTCGAGCTTAAAATTTCAAGAGCTTTTGCTTTTAAGATAGGGTGTACACGGAAGTCATCAGGATTGAGAGTCGAGGTCGCTTGGATTTCCGCTTCCGACTTTTTCCATTTGTCGCGACCGAGCCATTCCGAAAGTGCATAGATCATCCTTTGGAAGATTTCGTCCACTTTGTCCTGTCGGCCAGCTTTTTTGTAATAACCGAACGCAAGCATAGGAAGTTTTCGATCATACATAAAATGGTCACCCAATCGAATTAGACCATCTTTATAATCTGTCTTTAAAAAGAGTTCTCTAGCTTTGCGAATATCACCAGAGTTGAAAGCGGTGTTGCCCTCGCGAATCAAATTCACTCTTTCCTTGGAGTCCATACCTAAACTATCGAACGAATTTCCGACTTTTACAACAGAAAATTGTCTAAATGAAAGGAATTTTAAGGAGATTTTGGATGTTAGAAGTTGGAAAAAAAGCCCCTAGTTTTACGGGAATCAATCAAAAAGGCGAAAAAGTTAAATCAAGTGACCTAACAGGAAAAAATGGACTCGTTATTTATTTTTATCCAAAGGACATGACTCCTGGTTGTACAACCGAAGCTTGTGATTTCAGAGACAACTTCGCGAGATTAAAAAAACTAGGATACAATGTGGTTGGAATTTCCAAAGACAATCCGAAGTCACATACAAAATTCATTGAAAAGGAAGAACTCAATTTTGACCTGATCTCAGACGAATCCGGGGAGATTTGTGAGAAGTTCGGAGTCTGGCGTGAAAAAGTTTTTATGGGAAGGAAGGGAATGGGAATCGTCCGTAGCACTTTCGTATTGGATTCTTCTTTAAAAATAAAGAAGATTTATGATAGTGTAAAAGTGAAAGGTCATGTTGACCAAATCATTGCTGATATTCAAGAATAAGGAATCCCATGAAAATTGAAACGTCCCCACTCCAAATACAAATTGGTGCTCTTAAAGGAAATAGTTTTTACAAACTCATTCCCATTTTCTCCGAAGATGTAAAAGAAGAACTCAGCGACAAATATCCATTACAGATCTCTAAGAAGATTTTTACCGGAGAAATTGGTCAAGAATTTAAGGACGAAACCGGACAGATCATCTATCTTGGATTAGGTGAAAAAGACAAACTACAATTCCGCAAATTGATTAGTTTGTTTTTTAAATTTGGAGAACGAATTCTAAAATGGGATGGAATGGGTTTAGAAATTTTTATAAGTAAAACCCTTTCCAAAAAGTTTAGCGTAGATAATCTCGTCTACCAAATTGCAAATGCATTCTATATTGGAAGTTATTCGGTCGCAAGTTTACAAACCAAAAAAAAGGAAAAAAAAACGGTTGGAACGGTATCCTTCCATTTGGAAGATAATTCTGCAGCTTCCCTTGCAAATGGTGGCCTTTCTAAAAGTCAAATCGTATCCAAACATGTGAATGGTGCTCGTTATATTGCTCACTTACCCGCAAACTACTTCACGCCGGATGATTTTGTATCTCGCGCAAAAGAAATCGCCAAGGAACACAAGTTAACTGTTAAAGTTTGGGACGAACCACAACTTAAAAAAGAAGGTTTAGGTGGAATTCTAGCCGTTTCTCGTGGATCAGAACTCAATGGTAAGATGGTTGTTTTGGAATACAAACCAGCCAAAGCCAAGAAAAAATTTGCGATAGTTGGGAAAGGACTTACATTTGATACAGGTGGAATCTCTCTCAAACCACCTGGTGAAATGCACGAAATGAAGTATGATATGTGCGGTGCTGCTGCCACCATACATGCGATTGGTGCCATTGCCGCTCTTAAACTCCCAATCCATATTGTAGCTGCTATTGGTGTAGCAGAAAATATGCCAGATGGAAAGGCGATCAAACCGGGTGATGTTTACACAGCGTATAACGGAACTACGGTGGAAGTGCAGAATACGGATGCTGAAGGAAGACTGGTATTGGGTGATGTTTTATCCTATGTTTCAAAAAACTATAAGCCAGATTATATGGTGGACCTTGCCACTCTCACAGGTGCAGTTATCATCGCATTGGGTCATGAAGCGGCCGCGATTCTAACCAAATCAGATATTATGCGCGATTCCCTTCACAAAGCATCCCAATCTTCGGAAGATCGTATCTGGGAATTACCACTTTGGGATGAATACGGTGAGGATCTAAAGTCAGATATCGCTGACCTTAAAAACATCACTGGTGGAGGCAAGGGCGCAGGAACCATTTCTGCGGCAGTATTTTTATCCAAGTTTGTCGGTGACGAAATTGAATGGGCACATATCGATATCGCAGGCGCCGCTTGGAGAAAAAAAGCCTCTGGTACTCAGGTAAGTGGACCGACAGGTTACGGTGTACGCCTGTTAGTTGATTTAGCTAAAGAATTGGCTGGAAAATAAGATTCTATGTTTTTAGGGATTCGAAACAATAAATGGAATCGAATCCCTTTTTTTATTCTTTTGACTTTGGTTCTTACTGTTCAGTGTTCAAATAAAAAAAGATACGAAGAAATCAATTGGGACAAAACAGAAAAAAATCAATACGGGGAAGTTTTTACTCATCGATATACAAAGGAAAAATTACAAGGATCAAGTTCGTCTTGGTATATTTTAGTAACTTTAAATTTGCCAACCTTTGTTGAGTTTTGTGGGAAGTCGTATTTATATCCCATTGAAAAGGACCGCGTAGGATCTATAAATCAATTTTACCCAGCAGATCAGGAGATTTGCGATTTATCCATTACCATTTTTGCAAAAAAAGAATCATTGGTTTTGAATCCCGTAGTCTTCGGTGAAATGCCTGGGCTTTGGGAATACCAATTTCGAAAAGATGGACTCATACTGATTTTTGGTTTTATCTATTTGGTGATGGGATTCTTTTCACTTTATATCTTTTTTCTGAAATATACTAACCTACAATATTTGAGTTTTGCACTTTTACTTTTTACTGCATCGGTTTACAGCATTTCAATAGGGAACGAACTTTTTGGGATGATTTTTTCGCATTTACCATCCACGTATTGGATCGATATATTGCTCGGTTCTTTGTATTTTTTTCCAGGTGTCCTTCTCTGGTTTTTATCATTTTTAATTCGAACACGGTGGAAAGTTCGATTTAGAAATTTTGGAATTTTATATATCTTCGAAATTTTAGTTTTGGAAATCTTTCTTCTTCTTTTTCAAATTGAATTTGAGAAAATTTTAGCGATTTTTCATTTTGTATCCGTTTGTTGTTTGGTGGTTTTTTTTCCGCCTCTCATCAAAATATTATGGAATCGAAAATTTGGGCTCCACAAAGTTTTAATTGGACTTACATTATTTCTCATACTGGCATTTTCGGAGATGATTATTTCTTATTTTACCTATAATCTCGAGATACCGTTGTTATCCTTTGGATTGTTTTGTTTTATTTTCCCTCTGGGAGATTTTGCTGTTCGCCAATATTTTAAATTTGAATCTCAATTGGAAAATGTAGATGAAATTCGGAGTTTAAGAAAAAACCGACAGGTGGATAATCCCAAGTTTCGATTGGGAAACTTGGACGAAAATCAAATTGTAGAAAAAATTAAAAATCTTATGGAAGAGGATAAATTATTTTTAGATGAGACGCTTACATTAAGAAAATTATCTAAAAAATTGAATATTCGTGAAGACCAAACTTCTTTCATCATCAATCATAATTTAAAACAAACTTTTACTTCTTTATTGAGTGAATATCGAGTAAAGGAGGCTCAAAAACTTTTACAATTGAAAGATG
>JALOTI010000401.1 GCA_025457985.1 Leptospira sp. | reverse complement strand
CAAATTCTATAGGTGAATTGGGAGCCTTACAAGGATTAAGTGCAGTGCTTGCCTTTTTCCTATTGGCAATTATGGGATTCCGAATGATCTTTTTAGGAAGAGGCACGCCTTTCTTTAGATTCCCAAACTGGGTTCAAAAACTTATACTCAAAACGAGGAACGATTCAGCAAAAGGGAATTAGGTTTGGTACTTGGTATTGTGAGCGGTCTTTTACCCTGTGGGGTGTTGTATCCTGCTTTTGCTGCTTCTTTTGCTACTGGAAGTGTTGCAATTGGCAGTATGGTCATGTTCTCCTTTTTTTTGGGAACGGTACCTATTTTAACAGGACTTGGTTATTTGATCCACAAATTCAGGTCTAAGGTTCCAGCTGTATATGTTTCTGGATTTGGCGTACTCTTAGTACTACTTTCAATCAGTTTGCTTTTATTTCGACTGTATTCTCACTCGCATTCAGAATCATGTGTCCACCCTATCTAATGAGTGGAGCCTGATTCAAAGTATTTAGTTCGATAAGCATCTATCAATTCCGATGTCAAACTTCGACCAGGTAAAGTAGCGATCAATTTTCGAGCTATCCTACGGTTGTGCGCAAGCAACCACCTTCGAAACTCTAAATTCATTTTTGATTCTCCAATCAAGATAAGCTCTTCTGTCTCAGATAATCTCTGAGTAATCTCCTCAAAATCAATACTTTCATCTTTTTCATTCTTTTTCCAGATCACTTTGCCCGTATTACCTCTAGAAAAAATCGTTAGTTCTACTTTTTCTTGATCAAAATATAAAATTCCGTCGCTCATTTAATCCCTCTACTCCGAGTAAGTAGACCAGAAAAATTACGAATGAAAAGAAGTTTATGAACAGATTGGCATTGATCTCAATTGATAAATGTCATTGATATATATCAATCTTCTAATAAAAGACTGTAGAGTCGGAAACAAACTCCTCGATAACTGAATCGACAGTGTTCGTAAGCTCTACCGGTTCTAAAAGAAGCTCATTGGTAATAAAACTTCCTAAAAAAAGAACCAAAGAAAAGGCTACAATCATTACTCTTTTATTTCTTTTCTCATTATTATACCTAACGACTGTTTTTCGTATAATTCGTTCTTCGAGTTTAGAGTCTTCTAACAACAACTCCCATTTTTTAGGACTCTTGGAATTCATGACTATCTCCTCCCATATTTTTTTTTATCCATTCTTTTGCTCGAAAAAGTTTGGATTTTACAGTTCCCTCTTTGAGTTTTAATTCGTTTGCTATCTCTTCCATGGAGTGACCTTTTAAATACAAAGTTAAGGGATTCTTGTATTTTTCTGGAACTTTGATTAGAACAGATTCAATCCATTCCGATTTCTCTGATTCCAAAGCTAGATCGGGAACTTCCGACTTGAAAAGAGAAGATTCCAAATACCTTTTAGCTTTTTCTTCTTCTTTCAGTCTTTTCTGATTGAGACGATTCGCTTCGTTTTTTGCAATCGTAAAAATCCAAGTCGAAATCTTTGATCGACCATCAAATTGATTTTTTTGTAAGGCCTTGTAGACACGAAAAAAAACTTCCTGAACAACATCTTCTATCGAATCTTCAAAACGGTCGATGAGTGTTTCACCAACCGTTTTTAGAACTAGGCGTTTGTTTTCTTTAACGACAAGATCGAAGTTAATTTCAGTCATTTAGATCTAGTCTTCAGGAGAATGTCTTTTCCCAAATTTTAAAACTAGCTCTGCTAATTTTTCTCTTTGATCGGGTCGGAGAACCGCATGAAACTCAATGAGTTTGAGATTAAAGAACTTACGCATCTCAGCATGTTTAGCTTCCCTATCCGAACCAATTTTATCTAAAACCTTCGGATCAATTTTTTCCAAACGAATTTGATCCGCAATTTCCTTAGAAAATCCCATATGTTCTGGTTTGTTTTCTTTATGTTTTGCGATGAGCTCCGCTTTAATTTGGTTTAGTTTTTCCTTTTGGTTCTCATCTAAGTCGAGTTTGGAATTAAGTTTTGAGGCAACCCATTCAATACGCTTTTCAAAGTCTTTATGTCCACGGCAATTAGCCAAGAGTAGAAATGATACAGAGAGAGCGGATAGAAGAACCACTACCTTTTTTGGATTACTTATAAAATTCATAAAACCTTCCTTTGTTGTTTGGCATATATGACCCAAGGAAGTGGATTTCGGTTCCCTTTTGAAAAAAAAAGAACCGAATGGTAAGAAAAAAAATAGCAGGTTAGAAACTAGGAAACGGGTCTCCCAAAATATAACCATCTGTTTTTAGCTCATTGCAAGATATAATATTTGTAACTAAAGACCCAAGAACAAAACCTTTGAATCCTCGGATATCATTGATACACTGGTCTACATCATCCTTGATGTAATATTTGTCTGATTCAATTTTAGCAATATCAGCAGCTACAATACTAAATATCGAAACGCCAGCAAATCTTCCGCCAGTGGAAACCAAAGAATTCACTAAGTCCGCTTGGATAGCCGCATCTGTGATTCGACCTGCAACTTCGCTGCCTCTCTCCCTTTCATAAGTCAAACCGATCGGGTTCAGGACCGCACAGTTTGCAAACCAAATTACAAGTGTTAAAAAGAATATTTTTTTGATCATATTTTCTCCAGTAGCATCCAAGTATGCAATTGCTAGGAGAACTACTCAACTATTTTTTAAGACAAGAATTTGGAAGTCCTAAATTCTGTTTCATCTCAGGAAGGGATTTACCTTGTTTTTTCCATCCGCATACTGCCAAAAATAATTCCTTATATTCTGGTTGGATTTGGTTCCCCTCTTCGTCTTCATCCTGTATTACGATTTTTGCAATTTCTTCGCAAGATTTAGAAGTTTCTGGTAGGAGTTCGTAGATGGTTTCGATCGTAGAAATTTTTTGCTTACACTCATTTGGTTTTACTTGATCTGGTGCTGAGAGAATCGGAAAACGAAGAATTTTTTTGAGAAACTGATGGGCCTGGAGCCAAAGGTAAGGTCCACAGAGCCCACAGAACAAGGGCTGCAAGTATCAGCCTCATGTACCACCCCATGATGGGTGATGCCGATCGTCAATGGGCGATGATGCCACCCACTGAAC
>JALOTI010000400.1 GCA_025457985.1 Leptospira sp. | reverse complement strand
ATGCATCTTGCCACATAAAATCAGGATATTTAGATTTTTCAATTCCCGCTCTTCTATGAAAATCTGAATGCGTGAGTCCCGGGCAAAGTGCTTGGACAAAAACATTATACTTTTTTGCTTCTTCGTGGATAGATTCTGAAAAAGATTTTACAAATGCTTTTGTTGCTGCATAGATCGCACTGCCTGGTGCAGGTAGATAACCTGCGATAGATGCTACATTGATTAGGAATCCCTTTTCTCTTTTTTTGAAGGAATGTAGGGCTGTATGACTGAGTGCAACAAGTGCTTTCACATTTAAATTGATTTCGTCAAGTTCTGTTTCGAGAGGGAGCTCTGCAAACTCTCCTACAGTTCCAAATCCTGCATTGTTTACGAGAAGTTCAAAATCTTTGTCCTTGTGTAAGATTGAGGATAACTCTTCCCAGTCTTTTTTCCGAGAGAGATCGAAGGAATAATACTTTAGAATCCCTCTGCTTTGTGGTTCTATTTCTTGAATCACTTTTTTAAGGTCCGATTCTGATCTTGCAATTAAAAAAACATTATAATTTTTGCATAATGCTTTAACAAATTCCTTGCCGATTCCTTGTGATGCTCCAGTAACGTATGCGTTTTTCATAATTTATCCTTCTTCATTAGTATTGCCGAACTCCCATCAGGGTAATAGTTCTTTCTCTTTTCCAATTCTTTGAATCCAACCGCCAAATAGAGGTTTTGCGCAGAGATATTGGACTCATTCACTTCTAAAAAAAAATCCTTTCCCGGAAAAATCCGGAAAATTTCCTCGAGTAACATCGTACCATATCCATTTCTTCGAAACTCTGGGATTGTTGCGATTCTGAAGATTTCGACTTCCCATGGTGTTTCGCATACAAGTGAATAGGCGACAGGGAATGGATTTTCTAATACGAATGCCTTATGGAATTCCAGATGGGTGAGTATGTTTTTTTTGGACCAAACATCCTTTGGGAAACAGAGTTCTTCCCAGACGGAAACTTGTTCTAGATCCGATTCCCCCAATTCGCGGATTCGATGTGACATAATCACATTTTTTTCTTTTCACCTAAAAGAAAGAAACTAAAATCGAACCGATGGAACCAAAAAAGAGTAGGATTCACTCCCTTTTCAAGTTGATTCTTTTGGCATCAATGGTTTGGAACCTTGAAGCCTGTGATTTTTGGAAATCTCTCACGGAATCTCGTTACAAAAAAGCACAGAAAGGGCCCACTGAAAAAGATTTGGTCAACTGGAAAGAGAAACTGGCACTAGATGAAGCAGAAATGGAAGAAGTCGAGAAACGACTTAGGGGCTTGGTTCAGAAATCAAACCAAGCCGGTGCTCTTTCCTGGAAAATTGCTCGTGCCTACATGAGGGCGGGTTCCTCCGACCAAGCTGTTCGTTACTACGAAGATTCTATTCGAGAAGCCACAAATACTGCTGATAAAGGTTATGAAATCCATTCTTATGAATTGGCTTTGCCTTATTTTGAAAAGGCAATTGAACTTGGGAAATTAGACAAACAATTGTTATATGAAACTGCTGTTGCTTATGCAAATGCAAGTAAGGATATGGGTTGGGAAGAAAAAAGACGAACACGGGCAATCCAACTTTTTAAACAACTCGTTCGTTTGGATAAAAATGATACAAGGTTTCCCTTCCAATTGGCTCTTTTGTATTTTGATTCTTCTTTAAAGGATGAAGCATGGAAAGGTAAAGTTAGTTCTGGGTTTGGTGAATTGGAAATTGCATTTTCTCTTCTAGATCAAATTTTAGCAATAGAGCCTTATAACATTCCTGCTCGTTTTGCCAAAGCAAATTTTAGCTACCAAATTGGGAGTATTGAAATAGCACGTTCAGAATACTCGCGGATCAAAACCCTTTTAGAAGAGATGAAAGAAAAAGGTACTATCCGAGAACCTCTCTCGGAAAACCAGTCCTACCAAAACGTACTTAAAAATCTAAAACAATTAGGGAGCCAATAGCAAAATAAATGTCCTTTCTTTTTGAATGGACGAAAGAATTTTATATCATGGAAAAATCCAAGCCTTTATCCGAAAGACAAAGATTTGGCGAGAATTTCAGAAAGGTAGCGATCTCGTTTATTTTTTGAAACAAACTTTGGATAAAGAATTTCTCCAAGTTTGTCAAAACGACGCAGATCTTTGGTATCAAAAAATCCAAAAAAAGATTCCAAAACTCGTTTGCCTCAGTTTGTATGATCCAAAGTATCCAAAACTTTTAAAGGAAATCTATGATCCACCTATTGTGATTGCTTGTTTAGGCAATACGGATCTATTTTCATACCACCTTACATCGATTGTTGGGACTAGAAAGGCTTCACCGATTTCCTTGCTCGCAACAGATGTGTTAGTTGATTCTATGAAACATATAGAAAAATTGGGAATCGTTTCGGGAATGGCTCTGGGCATCGATAGAAAGGCATTTTTAGCTGCCTTGGACCGCCAAATACCTGTTTTAGGAGTTCTTGGTACGACAATCGAGCTCCAATATCCGCCAGGAAATCGAGATCTTTACAAACGGGTACAAAAGGATGATGCGAGTTTGCTTATGACCGAATTTTTGATGTATACGGAGCCTGCCAAATGGACCTTCCCGAAGAGGAACCGCGTGATTGCAGGGTTATCCGAACGAGTTTACATTATGGAATCTGGAAAAAAATCAGGGACCCTTTCAACAGCTTTATCGGCAATCAATGAAAATCGCGAGATTTATGTCTTCGACCATCCATCTCAGTTTGACAACGCAGGTGGAAAAAAATTGATCTTGGATGGAGCGGAAAAACTAGAACTGAAAGGACTTCCAATCCAACAGCCAAGGCAAGGCTCATCTGTTTCAATTCTTAATTCAGAATCGGATTTGGAAGAGATGCAAGTAAAAGATAAAATGCCACTCGAAGTAGAGATGATTTCCTTTGACGAGTGGCGGAGGCAATTTGTAGAGTCTATCCTTTAAATAGATACCCAGCAACAGTTGCAATTGCGTATATCAGAAGTAAAAATACACCAAACGGTCGTTTAATTTTGTCCTTTGATAAAAAGATACCCAACCTAAAAAAGATGAGTACGAGAAGCATAGATGGGAAG
>JALOTI010000399.1 GCA_025457985.1 Leptospira sp. | reverse complement strand
GTATGTAAATCAGTTTGTATTCGGATGTTTGAATGGATCGATGTTTGGAAAACGCAATTGTATCCCTATACATAATATCAGTGATCATTATTTGATAGTCTTCTTCCGGAACAACTTGATGGAGAGAAAGAATGTTTGGATAAGGAATTCTTTGCGATTGAAAAAAATGACCACCTACATCAGAGAACCAAATTCCTGTCTCTGCATAGATAAAACGTTCCTTATCCCAATCCTTTTTTCCAAGAACCTGAATGAGTGACTCACCAGGCATATCTCTAGAATTTTGTATTTTTAAATATTCTAATAGAGTGGGATAGATATCAACCGAGGAAGTAACACCAAAAAAATTTAAATCGGTATCTTTGTATTCGGACATTTTTTGTTTTGGAAATTTGATCAAAAGAGGAACTTTTGTAACTGATTCGCCTCTTAAGTGCTCACCATGTCCCTGTCCATGCACATCTTCATATAAACTTTCACCATGATCGGCAGTGAGGATGATTATCGATGAATCATAGAATCCTTTGGATTTTAAATGGGCAACAATTTCGCCAAATTCATCATCAAAGGCACGAACAGATCCATCAAAGAGATTTCTAACTTGTTGGATTTCCTGTTCATTTAGAGCATCTGATTTTGTCGGATCTACAAACTTTAGGTATTTGTATTTTCCATAATAACTTGAATCCGTATATTCTTTGTAATACGGATAAGGCGGTGAATAGGGAAAATGAATTACACTCGAGAAATACGTGATCGAGTGAGGCGAACTTCCTGAATAATCTACAATCTCTTTAAATTTTTGAACCAATCTCTTTCCATCACCCCAAGTCGATAGTCCAAATAACTCTGGAAGAAAATATCCTCTATCAAAAAGCTCTCCTGTTAAAATTGGAAGAATCAATAATTGAGTTTCTGCCGTTCTTTGGATCGTCATGAGTTTTGCATTGAAATTTGGAGCAAATACCTGATCGAAACCAAAGTTTGCCCTTGGAAAGATATCACCCGCAAAACTACTCACTGCATAATTCTTATAGCCAATTTTACCTAAAACTTGTAAGAGAGTCGGAAAACTGTCGGAGCCAATTCTTTGTATCTCATCTACCGAAGGAAACATATCTCGAATTTTATGAGACATGGAATACTGCCCTGTCAAAAAATCAGTCCAACTGGGAAATGTTCGCGGAATCGTAGTATGGTGGTCTAAAAAATTAAAACTATCTTTTTGAAAGGAATCAATATGAGGAGTGATTGATTTTCCATGTACCTGTTTACCAATTCGATCAAAACGGAGTGAATCCGCAGAAATAATATAGATGGGCGGTTTATCTGTATCCTTTGAAGCAAAAAATCCAGAGAATGTATTCAGTAAACTGGGGAAAATATAAAGAAATATTATTAAAAAAATCAACCTTACATATGTTTTTATATGAATCCTTTCAAAATTAGGTCCCTGCCAATAAACAAAGATAAAGTATAATAATCCTAGTATCAAACTACCTTGCCCATGAAGAACACCCAAAATCAGTAAATGGCAAAGATAGGCAAACGCTTGTTTGGTTTTGTTTTTATAAAGATACCAGATGGAAATAAATAGGCCGGCCAATAAAATGCCATGTGAGACGAAATTCAGAACCTTGGGTGGTATAAAATCAGTCAAAAAATACAAGACACCGGCGGATGATGGATATCTATAAAAGAAGAACTCTCCATAAATCTGCGGATGTACGATCATCGATTGGGCAAGAAGCAAAACTTGAAAACCGAAAACACAAAAAAATAGGGAACCAGACTTTGGTTCCCTATCATACCCAATCCGAAGATAGGTGTAAAAGATGCTATATAAACTTAAGGTTGTGTAATACGAAATGGCAAATATGAGAATACTTGCATGTAAGTAGACTCCAAAAAAACTCCCCAAATATTGTTTTAGGAAATCGCCAACATCGACTCCCATTATTGTAAAGCTTGTATTAAAAATGAGAAAGGCTAGGTAAAAAAAAACCGAATGCCCCAATGCGAGGGTGTAGAGAGATTTTGGAAAGATCGCTGACTCGTTCCTACCCATTGGAGTCATAATTCCAAATCCACTCTATCCGTAAACTTTTCCAGGGAGAGAATGTCAGAAATCAGACTGAAAAGCTATGGGGAGAAAACCAGGGATACATCCCCTCCCTGCGGGGTATCATAAGGAGAAACATCTATGAACACCTCTTAGACCCCTATTTTCAGCCAGAGGGTTCTCAATTTTTCAGTTTTTGGAACCATTTGGGCAGAAAAGCGATGAACATCCAGAGTATGCTTAGGAATAAGTCAGAAGCCAGGGCAAAGGTTCCTTTTTTCCGGAATTCAGCCTCGCCCCCGTCCTTCCAGAGTAAACCCACACTTCCTTTTGGTATTTGCAAAATATCGGATTCCCAAATTGGATCTAAAATCACAAGTCCCCCTTTTGCCTCGGGAGGAAAGGAGCACTCCAAGTCTTCTGTCGAATAACAAAGGGCATAAACATTTCTTGGTAGAACTTCTACAGTTTTCGAACGAATTTTTTGGAAACGAAACTTCATGACAGGACCATAGATTCTATTCCCAAATCGATTTCGAATGAGTATGGGAGCTAAAAACTCACCCCGGCCAGTTTCATCCCATTCATAGTCCTTCAGATACAGATACTTTGATTGGGAGAAATTTCCTACCTCCTCCGGTCGAACATCGAATCGGACTGTAAATCCCAATAAATAACCTATATAGTCCCCCAAAAATAAAATGGAAGTGCCTCCACTCAAGAGGGATAAAAACACAGCAAACAGAATGGAGGTTCCGGTTGTTCTTAAAAAATAGATCCCAAGAAATAATAAGGGAAGAAATAACAAAACTAATGCGAGAGCAGAAATAGAAATCGGTAAAAAAATTCCAAATGGAAGAAGTAAGGCGGCAAAACTCCAAATCATGATAAGCCCGATGATAAACACGGGGCCCTTCGGATTTTCACGATTGGGTTTTTTTCGTTTAGGTGACTCTATAAAGCCGAACATATCAATCCTGAATTTTTATACTCTTTCGAATGCCTTGCCAATACTGTTCCGCCTTGGATTTTTCTGCAATCGGATAG
>JALOTI010000398.1 GCA_025457985.1 Leptospira sp. | reverse complement strand
CATCTGTAAATTTTGCTGATGAAGTTATGTATGAAAATGGGAGACAGTTGACACTCTGTTAGTAACGTTTAATGGACAAAGATAAAAGATATTACGAATAAGTTGTAATCAGCCCCAACGCTGCTCTGACTGACAGCCAAACTAAGAATCAGAATCAGAAGAACAAACAGCAAGATACAGATATGACGACTGTTAATGACGCCTTCAACTGGCCAGCAAAATTTGGACCTCGAGCTCAAATGACAGTTCCAAAGATTCAGTTCAAAATCCAGTTCAAGTATCCTCAACAAGAAACCAGGCAAAAGAGCTGATAACAGCGTGTCCTTCACTGGAGCACCGGTTATCATTGCCTAAATCCTCAACCTTGCATTTGTCACTGATAACATAAACTGCAGAGAAACAGTAATCAGTGCCGATTGGTAAGCACAAGACTAAAATGAGATCGCTTTGCCATTAGCCCTGACAACTGATAATGCATCTTAAACAATATTAGCAAACACAATCTAGTGTTTGGGAGAACCTAAAGAACTTGATTGACCTTCAAACTATATCTTTATCTCGAGTACTTCAGCTGAGCTTACAGAACTCAACTGCTAGTAATTTAAGTCTTTTTCCCACAGGACTGAATTCAGCTCAGTCTATCTAGCAGTCAACAGAATTTCCAGATTTATCACTTATCAGGATGACAGGATGCTATGAGCTCATGCCAGTTAGCCAAAGATTTTGCCAGCTGGCGACCACTAAACTGCTCAAATGAAATCATCAGTAAGTGAACACATCGGCGACAAATATGGTAACTTGTCTTTACTTAAACTCTTGCATAGCTATAACAGTCTAATACAAAATATGGATGATTTAACTGAATATCGATCAACCGTTTAACAAGAACAGCTTATTTGAACATTAAGTTTCTGACAGAAAATCATGTTCAATTTGTTTTTCACTACCACCTTCAATTCAAAGAAAAATGGTATGATGCCGTTTTTTTTCAAGGGATGTTAAATGGTCTTTCCGTACTATTTGAACTAAAAACCTTTTCAATCCGAATGACAAAGACAAAACTCTTTGGAATCCATATGGCGCACAAAGAACTCGGTGATGAAATTCAGTTTGGTGCAGACTCCAATGAATATGAAATGGAATGGAATGATGACCAACTCCAATTATCGCGCTCCAGACTAACAAAGGATGATATTACAAATAGACATCGGGTTATGATCGCTTCAAGAACCGATGCAGAACTGGAAGAAATTTCTATTGTTGATGTTAAGGATGTAGTCGGAAAATCAAGAGAATTGGCAATCGAAAATAGGGATCTTGAAGCCGCTGTCGAAGTATTAAAATCGTTTAAACAAGAATTAGAAAAAAAACAAAAGTCTATCGCAAAGGATTTAAAACTCGCAAAAAATATCCAAAAGGGTTTGATCCCTGAGATCATTCCAGATTGGAATGGGATTCAATTTTGGACCGGGTTTTACCCAATGCAAGAAGTCAGTGGCGACTACTATGATTACTTCCCCCTATCCTCTGATAGGTTGGGTGTTTCCGTATGTGATGTTTCAGGTCATGGAGTTCCAGCAGCCTTTATTACCGCACTTTCGAAATTGTTATTTTCTAATTATAAACATCCAAAACCTTCGGACACATTTAAAAACATCAATCGAGATCTATTGGACCTTGTCAAACAGCAGGGTTATACAACTTGTGTTTATGTGTTAATCCATAATGATTATAAGGTGGTGTATTCAATTGCGGGTCACCCGCGGCCCATCCTCTATAGACAAAAAACAAAAAAAGCAGAATCCCTAGACGGGGAAGGAACTTTTTTAGGAATGTTTCCAGATGCGGGAGAAACATACAAAGATTATTCCATTCAGATGGAGCCTGGTGACAAAATCTTTCTCTACACAGATGGGGTTACGGAAGCCGAAAATGACCAAGGTGAAGCATTTGGCGAAGATCGATTGATTGAAGAAATCCAAAATGTAGGTGAACTTTCCATACAAGATAGTATTGAAAAAATTCTCGCCAAACCCGAATTTAATGAATACAAAGGAAAGGGAGACAGGGCTCTTCGAAGCAAAGACTACAAAACCGCCGTTAAAGAATTCGAAAAGGCATATACAATCCTACCGAGAGAGCTTGAAACACAACTTTCGTTTGGTCGTGCTCTTGCCTATTCTGGCCAACTTGACAGAGCAATCTCCCTCTTGGAGACTTACAACAAATTCAAAACCAATCATTTTTTATCGCATGCTGTTCTGGGTTATTGTTATTACAAACAAGGGAATTTTGAAAAAGCGGAAATAGAATGGAAAAAAGCTCATTCCATTAATGATTCAAATCTGTCTATTCTGTACAATCTCGCAAAAGTGTATGAAAAACTTTCAGATCGAAAAAAAATGAAAGATACAATAGAACGAATGAGGCGAATCGAATCCACTTACAAACATATTCTCCCTCTCGAAAAAAAATGGGCATCGACTTTGGATGGTTAAAAAACTTTTTTTGTTAGGTGTTCTTTGTATCTTTTTCCAATTTCAATTTCCAAAGGATCATAGTTTCCACAAAAATTTTGCATTGGAATGGGTATACTTTGTCGGAATTCTAAATGCCGAATCAGGGGAAACCTTTGGATATGAACTTTCATTCTTCAGAGTGAAACTCAAGGATGAATCACAGTCCGAATTATACCCAGTACACTTTGCTATCTCGGATGTTAAGAATCGCAAACACTACACGGAACAAATCATAAAAAGAAACATTGGAGGCCTATCTGGTTTTACGGAATCCAAACTTTGGAGCGGTGAATATGAGGCAAATATCCTCAACCAAAATGAATTCCATTTAAATGTTCAACCCAAATCCCAACTCATTTCACTTGATCTACATCTCAAGGGCAATTTTGGCATATTTCCGCAAGGTAAAAATGGACTCTCGCCGAAGTCTCACACCAATCCAGCAATCTATTCACATTACTACAGTTATCCGAGACTGGAATCCAAAGGAACAATCAGGGTAAAGGATAAGATTTACAAAATTGTATCAGGCCAATCATGGCTTGATCATGAATGGAGTGAAGAGGATGGCAAATCAAAGGGCAGTTTCACTCTGTCTTCAAAAGAGTCGGGGTGGGATTGGGTCTGCATATCTACAGAAACTGGAAGTGATTTTGTCTTCTTTCGGTTTAGAGAAAAAGTCGATAAACCACATTCTATTTTTGGTTCCATGAGAACTGCAGACGGAAAGATCGAGTACTTCCATACTCCTGGACAGGTCCAAATGCAACCGAAACCAAAATTATGGAAAAGTTCTGATACAAATATAGAATATCCCTTAGAGTGGAAAATCGAATATCCTGGAGGAAGTTGGGAAATTTCACCTTATTTCAACGAACAAGAGTTTGATGGAAGGAAATCGACTGGGATTGTCTATTGGGAAGGATTGATTCAGGCAAAGAATCCCGTGGAAAAAACAAAAGGATTTGGATATTTAGAATTGAAGGGATACAAAAAAAAGAAAGACTGGTGGGAGTTCTAATTTATGTGGAAGTACTTTCTCAAACGCTTTCTATTGATTTTTCCTACTCTTTTAGGAATTACCTTTGTTGTATTTTTAATTTCTCATTTTGCACCAGGAGGACCCTTAAATAGCGAAATAGCGAAGATCAAAGGCTCTGCCAATCTTTCTGGGGCATCAACCAAACAAATATCACAAGAAGAAATCGAGCTCATCAAAAAACGACTCCATCTGGACAAACCAGCACCAATCGCATATCTCTACTGGCTTGAACAAATTGTTCGTTTTGATTTGGGAGAATCAAGACTTCACTCCAAAAAAGTAAGTGAACTAATCTTTGAAAAACTTCCTGTTTCTTTGATCTTTGGACTTTCAGGATTTTTTCTAACCTATCTAATCTGTATACCACTTGGTATACAAAAAGCGCTCAAAGAGGGAACAAACTTTGATTTTTTGACAAGTTTTGCGATATTTTTTACGTACTCTCTTCCAGTTTTTGCATTTGCGATGTTGCTATTGTATATTTTTGCATCTGGCGAAGTTTTTTCATTTTTTCCTTTGGGTCATGAAGTATCTGACATGTATGAAGATCTTACGACTTTGGGAAAAATCAAAGACCGCCTACATCATATGTTTTTGCCCGTTCTCTGTTATGTGATCGGTAGTTTTGCGGTTCTAACTCTACTTATGAAAAATAGTCTGCTTGACCAAATTGCAAAAGAATACGTTCGTACGGCACTTTCCAAAGGAATGAATTTTTCGGATGCAATTTTTAAACATGCCTTTCGCAATTCGTTGATCCCAATAGCAACAGGATTTGGAAGTAACCTAACGCTAATTTTTTCGGGATCTCTATTTATTGAACTGGTGTTTAACATTGATGGAATGGGACTCCTCAGTTTTGAAGCCGTTCGAGAGAGAGATACAGATTTAATGATGGGACTACTTCTAACCCAAAGTTTTTTGGGTCTGTTCGGAAAAATCATTTCTGATTTTTGTTATGTGATGATCGACCCAAGGATAGAATTCGAATGAGTCTGATTTTAAATCCGGCAAACCAACGGAAATGGAATAAGTTCAAATCTAACAAAAGAGCTTATTACTCCTTACTTATATTAGTTTATACCTATTTGATTTCTTTATTTTCACCTCTACTTATCAATAACAAACCTCTATTTGTTTATTCAGATGGCAAACTATCTTTTCCTATTTTCTTCTTCTATCCTGAGGCAAAATTCACGGGTGAAAATCTGACGGAACCAAATTATAAAAAATTAAATCAATCTAGTTTATTCCAAAAGGAAGAAAACTTTATGGTCTTCCCTCCAATACCATATGGAGTCAACGAAGACAATCTAGATAGTTTGGAGGAAGGAAGTAATCCACCTAACAAACCTTCCCTAAAACATTGGTTTGGAACAGACGATAGAGGTAGGGATGTTTTTACTCGGATCATTTATGGATATCGACTGGCTATGACCTTCAGCTTGATTCTTGTCTTTTTGGAAGTTATACTCGCATCAATCATTGGTGGAATCCAAGGATACTTTGCAGGTAAATTGGATTTATTTTTGCAACGGATTATCGAAATTCTTTCAGCTATTCCTTTTTTGTATTTGATAC
>JALOTI010000397.1 GCA_025457985.1 Leptospira sp. | reverse complement strand
AGGAAATACGGGAAACAAAATTTCGTTAATATCCTATTTTGCAAGTAAAACACCTAATCTAGGTTTTTCGATCTACTTACTGGAATATCCTTGGGATAGAAGTTGGTTAAACCTTTGTGGGACAGAGCTTTCTCCCAAATGGATAAGTTTGGATTACAGTTTTAATAGTATCGGTAGCGATTATTATATGTTACACAAAGATGCTAGAATGAATTACTTTTTAAAACTTGGTTTAGTCCAAATGAAGAAACCTGAAGTCTTCACCAAACTTGATTTTCCTGTCCAAAAATTTGAGGATACCTTTTCTCTTGAGTTTAATTCGGATCATTATTTTGACACGGATTATCTGCGTAATTTGGCAATCTCGGGCGAGGGCATTGATTTAAAAGGTTATGGAAGCAATAAAACGGGCGAATTCGTATATTCATTATATGGTGCTATCGGTGATTTACGTGGCAACTGGACTATATCGGAAGAGGAAGATAGATGCGTTATCAAATAAATTTTGGTCTGATCTTAGGTTTGTCTCTTCTTCTCTGCTTGGGATTCTGTAAAAAAGCGGATAACCCTGCCGATATTCCTCCAGCTGAAGAAAGTCTGCCAAATTTTTACGGAGACTGGATACTGGAATGGGAGGATACTGAGCTTTTACTCAGTTTCTCTAAAGAGGAAAAAACTGTGACGGTTTCGAATGGATTTTCAGAGCCATTGGTTTTAGATTCGAAAGGATTACGAATCCAACCTAGGGACGAAGAGCGACTGTTAGGCTATTTTCTCTTCGCTGATCTTAAAGAAAAGACTTGGATCGGTACCTGGGACGAACGTATTGTCCGCTTGCGCCGGAAGTATTAATCATCAAGAAATAATTAAGTTTTTTAAAAAGTTTTGAATTTCCTTAGCTGCCTTTTTGGCACCATTAGTTGTTCCAAGCTCTCTATCTTTTGTTTCTCGCAATTTATTTCTTATCTTTGTGTTGAGTTTTGAGTCTGTAAGTATCCTAAGTGCTTCTGGGAAGATATACTTAGGTTTGCACTCGTTTTGCGTGATTTCTCTACAAACCTCTTCGCCGGCTAAAATGTTGGCAAGTCCTATAAACTGGGACCGCATTAAAAGAGATCCTAAGAAGTAGGTAAAAAGACTTACTTTGTATAGAATTACCATTGGAACTTCAAAATACAATCCTTCCAAAGTGGCTGTTCCAGAAGCAATCAGCAGTAAATCGGATCCATCCATAACTCGGAGAGATCCATTCCAAATATAGTGAATTTCTATATCTGGGACTTTTGCTTTGACCGCTTCAATTTCCGAGAGAATGTAGGATTCCTCATTTTGATTGATATTTGGTATTAGGAAAACTGCCCGTTTCCCTTTAGATTTTATCTCTGCATCCAAAAGAACTGCAGTCCCCAGAATATCGGGAAGGAGCCGGCGGATTTCCCCACGGCGAGAACCTGGCAACAAACCAATTACAAAACCTGAATTCTTGTTTGGAAGTCCACTTGGTAGAGAAGGTTCTTTTTTGATCTTTTCTGAAATACGTTTCGTGATTGGGTGCCCTACAAAACGAGCGTTTACTCCATAGTCTAAATAAATTTTTTCCTCAAATTTAAATAGAGTTAACATGAGTGCAATATGTTCTTTGATAAAGAAGATACGATTGAATTTCCAAGCCCAGATTTGAGGGGAAACATAAAAAATAGAAGGTATACCTAGTGTTTTTAATTCTTTAGCAAGTCTCAGGTTAAAACCTGGATAATCGATAAGTATTGCTATTTTAGGATTTTGTTGTTTTACTTCCTCTAACAGTTGATAAAACAATTTTTTTAAAAAACTATACTTTTGAATGGCTTCTGAAAATCCGATGACACTTAACTTTTCAAGTTCTTCGAAGGAAGTTAGACCTTGGTTGATCATTGAATCACCACCGATTCCAAAGAACCGATAGTTTGGCTCTATCAGCTTTAATTCAGACATCAAATCCCCACCGAGTAGGTCTCCGGAGTGTTCGCCCGCGACTATTAAAATCGATTCTGTTCTGTCGGTGTTAGATTTTCTTTTGGCTACCATTTAATACTTTAGTTCCTGTTTTTCCTATGACAGAAAAGTTTAACTTATGTTTTGTTGCAAATTCTACAACAGCCTTCGGATTTACTACTAATGTTTCTCCTTCGCGGATACAAAGTGTTTTCACACCACTCTCTAACATGACTTGGAATGTGTGAATTCCTATCGTTGGAAGATCAAACCTATCGTCTTGTTTGGATTTAGGACTTTTACAAACGATGGCTCCACCTTTTTTCTTTGTATATTGTCCGCCTCGCCTTATCGTCTCATCAGTACCTTCGACTGCTTCAACTGCTATGACTGATTCATCATATACTACGACCATCTGCCCAATGTCAAGGTCCGCCATTTTTTTTGCATAGTCCATTCCAAAATCTATATCTTTCAATTCTTGGCTACTGAACTTCTTTGGAGTATATCTACCTTCAGAAAGGAGTAGCGATTTTAAGTATAACTTCTGTGATACGACTTTAATTCCCATTGCTTCAAATTCGTCGGCGATTGCTAAAAAAATTGGATAGTCATTTCTATTTATTGTTTTTGCGAGTATCGATAGCGCCTTGAGGTCAAATTTTAATTTTTGAAATAGAAGATCTTTTCTTACCTTCCCAAGCATTAAAACTTTGGTTATTTTTTCTTTTTGTAATAGTTTTAGTATCTTACCGATCTGAGTAATATGAACTGGGAAAGTCCGATTAGAATGTTCTCGCGGCTCGAAATCTGATTCGATGAGGCCAAAAAAAACAGCGTCTTCCCCGCTAGCCAAGGCTTCCGCCATTCCGATATGAGGTAATTCCCCACCACCAGCTATGATCGCAAGCCTTCCTTTCGGCATTAGTCTTTCGCTGAACTCGAATTAGAGGAAGATGAGTCTGATACTGATGCCTCAGGCTCACTCGATGTGTCTGAGCTAGGGCTGGATTGTGTTGACCCAGTCGGTGCAGACTTAGAATCTTTTTTGTAGTCAGTTACATAAAATCCAGAACCTTTAAAAATGATTCCGGCAGAACTAGAGATCAATCTTTCCACCGTACCTTTTTTTTCACAAAGGCA
>JALOTI010000396.1 GCA_025457985.1 Leptospira sp. | reverse complement strand
CTGCCCCTTCTCCATGAGGAAAAACTTACATGTGGCAGCGAAGCTCCACGTGACAACCCGTATTTTACAAGCTGAAGATCAAATGTGAACGTTTGGAACAACCAAAAGGTGCTCCGACATATGCAGATCGTAGGCTAGTCCAACGCGTGCAATTCGCAATATGCGGGCCCGTTACATCTACATGGGCCTAATTAGGCAGTTAATAACTGCTTAACTACTTACGACAGCTCAGATGAATTCAGTTTATCAAAAGAAATCCTTCTTCTGACTCGATCTGTCTTTTAATTTGGGTCGTTTATTGAAGATGCCATTGATAAGGAACGTCTTTATTGTCCCCTGCATTCAGCTGTTGCTCCATAAGAAGGTGTCTAATAGGGCATTTATTCCAGTAGGAAATTTTCTGTGGGATAGCGCATAGGAGAGTAAAGTAGAGATTGTTTAAAATGAGTAGGTTTTGTAAAGGTCGGAGTACACAAAAAATATTCTGCTGTACTGCTGTCGGAAGAATAATTGAACGTCCGGATGCAAGTACATTGTCAAATGTTTAGATCAATTAGTATTGTATTATTATTTTTATTTATTATACTGTATTGTACAAAATGTACATAGAATATCAAACAAAATCTAAAAGAAGAAGGGAGGATGGGAGTGGTGCGGTCTATGATTTTTGCATCCAAAAAAGACTGTGAAGAGAAGTTGGATTATGTGAATGGAAATGTAATCGTTGTTATGGGCGCAAAAGATCCTGATTTTCCAAACCCGGAATCCGAAGCTAAATGGATTGCAGAAAGAACAAATGGTAGTTACTATATCTTCGAAAAGAGTGGTCACTATCCTTATAGAGATGAAGTGGAACGATTTTATAAAACTATTCAAGTATTATGGCAAAAAAATTAGTACATAAACATGGAAGACCAGCAAAAGGGACTTCCTCGATTACTCAGGAGTTGATTGTATCGAAGGCTATGAACTTGGTAAAAGAGGAGGGCCTAACATCATTAACTCTTGCGGCAGTGGCAGAAAAATTAAAGATACGCACCCCGTCCCTTTACAACCATATCCAAGATTTAGAAACTTTAAAGTTTGAAGTAAGGAAAAAAAGTTTAGAACTATTTTTGTTATACTTACAAACATCTCTACAAAACCTGGAATCTAAAAAAATAAAGATACAAACACTTATTTCAACGTATCGAAGTTTTGCGAAAGAATATCAAAATCTGTATGAGTTGACCCTTCCGTCTACAGAAATGGAACCTTTGCTTAAGCCTGTTGGAGATGCGATCTTAGACCTTGTGGCCAAAAATCTCGGTGTTTCGAATTTAGACGAGAAGGTTGTACATAAAATACGAATCCTTAGATCCGTCTTGCATGGATTTATTGATCTAGAGCTTCGTGGAGGATTTGGAAAATCGGAATCTGTTGAGGAAAGTTTTTTGATACTCAGGGACCAACAAACAAACGTATTTCTAGATTTTTTACTAGATTAAAATTTGATAGTGTCCATACATGATGGGATAAAGGCTTCGTGCGAATTAAATTTCCGATTTGAAAGTATCCTATTGAGTCTCCTAAAAAAAATGTATCCATATGGAAAATTACTATACGCTTAGAATTTTTGATGTTACCATCTGCGGTAAAAAAGGAAGAGATTATTCCAGATGAGACGATGTTTCTTAGTTATTATGTATCTATTAATCTCTCAATGTTCTCCGAAGATAGATCGTCTGCCAAAATTGTCCTCTCCTGTCATGGATGAAGCGGGAGTATTGTCCACTGCTACAAAACAAAGATTGGAAAATTTACTTAGGAAAAACGAATCCGAAACCTCAAACCAAATCGTGGTATTTATAGAAGATTCACTGATGTATGATTCTATTGAAGAAGACGCAGTTAAAATCTTTGAAACCTGGAAGCTGGGAACAAAGGAGAAGGACAACGGCGTACTTTTGCTTTTTGCGATGAAAGAGAGAAAGGTTCGCATTGAAGTAGGCTATGGTTTGGAAGATACATTAACTGACTTAAGGGCTAGACGAATCATCGATGAGATAATCCTACCGAATCTGAAATCGGGAAAATCGGAAGAGGCAGTAAACCAAGGAATTTCGGCGATTCTCTCCCAAACGAGATCCATGTCCCCTGAATATATCTCTCAATTCTGTCCAAAACCCTTTGTGGATGGTTCACGTTGGATACATGAAGATACAATTCCATTGTTACAGAAAGAAATTCAAAGCAGAGGACTGAAGGACAAAGTGAATTTTCGATTTTGTGTTACAATTTCGGAAAACCAACTAGCAGTTGATAGTTTAACCCAAGGTATTTTGCAAAATATCGGAGTCAATAAAAAACCATCTTTTGTACTTGTTGCAACAAAGTTTCGCTCAGAGAATGGCTATTTTTATACTGGATTTGGTGGCTCTATCGCTGTGAGCCAAGAGCTTAGCCCTCTATTTCCGGAACCGAGAAACAGGGAACTTTTTCGGAATTTGCACGAAGAGGCATCACAAGATGATATGACCAATTACTCGTTTCACGCTTTTTTATCCGCTCTGGATAGTATAGAGCCATTCCTTATGAATAAGGATCAAATTCCAAAAGAGTTTTCTAGTATCTTTGATCCGAATCGAGTTCTATCTCCATTTGCAATAGATAGTGTCAATCGAGAAATGGAATCAATCCAGAGTGAGGGGAATATAAAGGTTTCACTTGTGATCGCTAAAACCAACGATCCAGAGGACAATTATGTACAAACTGTACTTAAGAATACTTTCCGAAACGAAAACGGAATTTTAGTTTTATACTCTCTGAATGAAAATAAAATTAAACTTCATGTTTCAAGCGGATTTGGAGATTCCATCAAAAAAGATAGTCAATTCATTTTTGAAAAAGAAAAGTATGAAGATCAGCTAACAAAAGAATTGAATGAGGTATCAGAAAGATATCGAAGCGAAGGTGATATGAATTGGGCAGTCATTTATGCCATACGAACGCTTTCGAACAAATGGAACTCCAATTTTCAGACTGAAAATCCTGCGAGTCAGGACAAATCCTTAGAAAAACAAAATGCATATAATTCGTATCCGACTACCGAACTTCCCTTTATTTGGGCATTGTTTCGTTTGTTGC
>JALOTI010000395.1 GCA_025457985.1 Leptospira sp. | reverse complement strand
GTTCTTTTTTATGGCACTTCCTTCCGAATCCTCAACCTGCTTCTGTTCCGTGATAGAATTAAGAGCCATCTCTTCATACATTTGAATCTTTTTTGGATTTAACTTTTTTTGGAGTAACTCTTGCTTATGGCTTTTCGCTAGTTGGAGACCAAGATCCCTAAAACTCATACTATTTAATTCTAAATCTAATATTTGGGAACGAGATCCCAGAGAACTGGAGTCATTCCATTTTTCCCATTGGTTCTCCCAGGCTTTACTGTAAGGCCCTTCTCCATTATTTGCATCGAGCAAATCAACTAAACTTTGAGTTTCTACTAGGATTTGATGAATAAAATCTAGTATTGAAATTTCTTTACCATAGAACTTTATCTTTGTTTCCTTCTTACGACCATCCCAAGTTACAATCTCTTGGTTCTTTTGCCAGTCCTTCATTTCCAAAGCACTCGCTTTAGGTGATTCAGATATCATACAATAAAGAAGAATTAGATGCAAAAAGTACAATCTGTTCTCTTCTACACCGATAGGTGAAAAAGGATCCAAATCAAGTAATCGGATCTCAAGGTATTCAACACCTCTCCTTGCCAATGCATCTACAACTCGTTCCTCACCCAATGGAACCTGCTTAGGTCGTACTAAGGAGTAATACTCATTTTCCAATTGGAGAACAAAATCGTTGAGTTGAGCCTCCCTTTTTATATCAAAAGCTGAATATGCAGGATATCTTTTGGATACCACATGGCACATATCGCTAACATACTCCATTAGAGAATTTACAGAGATCGGATATTTTTTTTGGACTTTACTCGTATAACCAATTGTCGAAAGCCTGAGTGTCGTCGCGTTTTCGTTACCGAGAGTATTTTTAAACAAAGGCTTTAACTTACCTTTTGGCTCTGAAAAACTTTGATCTACCAGGGAAGATGCACCAAACAGATAGATAAGAGCAGGAGATAGCCTATAAAAATTGCGAATGGTATCAAAATAAATCTCAGATTTAGTTTCAATTGTTAAGGACTTTTTATACCGAAGTTCAGCCACTTTTGAAAGTAAACAAGTATCGAAAGATATATTATAATGTACTCCAGAAATGGTTTGCATCTTCCGTCCATACCGATTTCCAAGACCCTTTCTATAGATTTCTTTTTTCCTTCCTTCTTTACTGGTCCCATAAAATCCAACAGGTATTTTGGAATCTGCAGGAAGGACTGGTGGCATACTAAATGGCCATAACATTTCTTCTCCGAGACCTAACATAGTGAATTGGTGTAGGTCTGTCAGCTCACTCAGGGCATCAGGTATAGACTTATGAATATTTGTTGCATACTCAATTTGTGACTCTGCAAAATCAGTTTTGATCAGAGGATGTTTTAAACTCGAACCTAAAAATTTAGGATGGGGTGTTAGGCTCATTTTTCCATCCTTCCGGATCCTGACACTCTCCCTTTCTAACCCATGTTTTGCGCTCGATAGACAATCGCGGTATTCAGGTCTAAAAAAATTCAATGTGGCCTTTGTCTGAGTGAATAGTTTTTTCATATTTAGAATCCGAGAGGGATTCCTTCTCCTTTGGGGTCGGAAACACCCACTAGCTTTTGTCCTTCTTTTGAGACTGCAAATACCTTTGCACGATGTCTTAGATATTGGACTTTATAAAATTTAAGTTCGTCCTCAGGAAAACTTGTTTTGTATTCGGGATCAATGAATAAAATTTCAGGCTGATATTGATGGTGGAGTCTCGGAAAAGAAACACTTTCATAAAGGGTTCTTTTTTTTTCCTTATAGTGATATAGTGTATTGAAGATCGATGTCGGAATTTGACTTCCTCCGGGAGCACCTATCACTAGCTCTGCGCTCCCTTTTGTGTCTACAAAGATGAGGGGACTCATACTCGAAAGTGGAGTTTTTCCCGGACGAATGGAATTTGCCTCTGATCCCACAAGTCCATAAAGATTAGGAACTCCAGGAGCAATCGAAAAATCGTCCATTGTGTTGTTAAGAATCAGTCCAGTACCAGGAACTAAAATACCAGCACCAAACGGGCCATTTATGGATTGGGTTGAGGATACAGCATCCCCATCCTTATCCATAACAGAAATATGAGTCGTGTTATAGGATTCTTTAGGTAGAACAGAGTTAGGATTTTTGTTTTCTGCCAAGGAACCTGCAACCACCCGTTTTATAATTTCAGTTGCTTCCTTTTTCGAATAAGACTGAGAAAGAAGTAAGTTTACTGGAACATCTGTAAATTCAGGATCACCACCTAACTGCAGTCGATCTCTATATCCTACCTTCATTGCCTCTGTAATTCGAATTATTTCACCCACGTTTCCAGAAGGAAAGGATCTTTTAGATTTGAGTTCACCGTATACATTTGCAATCAAACCCAAAAATACACTAGAGCTTGGAGGTGGCATCATCAAAACATCTTGACCAAACATATTAGCTAGTAGCGGATCATTTTCTTTTACCTTATAACTCAGAAAATCCTCTCTAGACAAAAATTTATCTCGAGATTCATAATATTCGATAATTCTTTCGGTTGTACTTCCATTAGTGATTTCGGATATACCATTCTCTGCAATTTTCTCAAGAGTTTTTGCCAAATCTTCTTGGACCAATAACTCCCCTTCACGTAGAGGTCGGTTATCCTTACCAAAAATCTGTTTCATTTCAGCATTCATTTGAGGCCAAACATTTTGAATGGATTTTGCTAAATCTCCGTACACCGAAATCCCACGCCTTGCTGCGTTTATTGCCGGCTCAATTATTTTGGCAGGTGGAAGTTTACCATATTTTTTTTGTATGGTTAAAATGCCTTGGATGTTTCCAGGAACACCTACACTATAGGGGCCTGTGAGAATTTTTTTTGAATCTGGTTTTCCATCAGCGTCCAGATAAAATTCGGATTTGGCATGTTTTGGAGCTCTTTCCCTAAAATCAAATGCCCTTTTCGGTTTCTGGTGAAGCTTCTTGCTATGTATTTCTAATTTCAGAAAAAGAAAACTGCCCAGTTTTTAAGTGCCTCAACTGTGCGTTATTTTTCTTCCATAAAATTCCATTAAAATTCTCATCGCTGTTTGAACAGCATCGCATTGCGTGAGACTGACCTTAACCTCTAACCTCTGACCTTAACCTC
>JALOTI010000394.1 GCA_025457985.1 Leptospira sp. | reverse complement strand
AACATCATATGGGGTATTAGTGACAAAGTCAAATATATAATAAATCACCAAAAACCCATTTCCATCTACGTTTTAGAATAAAATACTCTCTTCCCAAATACTTACGAATTCGGCCTCTGTGAATCGGTTTTTCGACGCGATGGTTGTTCATTTGGATGGGATATGTGTGTGAAAAATAGACGAAATTCTATTATATCTTATAAATATTTCAAGGCAAAGCACCCAAATAATCTACCTGATTTATAGGAATTAGATTCGCGTCTCTTACAATCCCCTCCTCGGTCTTGTCATGCCGACAAAATAACCTACACCGAGAGAGACATAGGTTACACTACCTCGTTCCTCAAAAGCATTTGAAAATCCACTAGGAAAATGCCCCGCATAGAGACGGATATAAAAATAACTTGATTCTGCGGGCTCTAGCCTAGTAATATTAGACGAATACGCTTTAGACTTTTGGTTCTTTACAAGTTTCAAATCTGCAAGTAAAGCGATGTGTGGACCAAGAAAATCCTCCGCGTTTTCGCTATAGGTGGAATCTGCCAATGAATAGGTAATACGCATCGAGCTATATCCCGCCAAAGGTGTTAAGGTAAATCGTTTCGTATTCAAAACAGAATAGCCCAAACTTCCGGTCAATCCAGTAATAAAGGCCCTACCATCACTCTGCCAAAGTAAATCATTACGTACCACATCCCTCTTTATGTCGGAGTATCTATAGGATAATCCCAGATTAAACATGACTTGTCTGTATCTCAAATCAACATCAAATGAAAGGCCATATGAATTCGAGAAAACGCTTTTAAGCCCTGAATTGAAGGATATATAGCTGATTGGAGAAAAAGAAATACTATATCCTTTGCCGTCATATTCCGTCTCGTAGATTAGATGATCACTAATAAAATCTCTTCTCAAATCACTAGGATCCATAAACAAGCCAATTTTTCGAGCGGCAGTATTGATAGAGTCCTGGCTGAAAACAAAGTACTCGGGAAATCCTACGAGATCATTGATTATTCTCCTAAGATATAGCAACAGCAGTTCTTCTTGATCATTAGTAGCAACTCCAATCCTTATTTTCTCTTGAGAAAAAGTAATCCAAAAATCCATCATGTTTTTAGTCAAATCAGCAATGCTCAGATTGCTATCAACATTAGAATTTAACTCCGGACTGAAATAGTGTTTATTACTTTCTATATCGCTTCTCAACTGCGATTTATCATTAATAAAAAAATTCACAAACGCCCTTTCTCTATTGTTAAAAAAGGGTATTACCTTATCCAAAGGTTGGTCAGGAACAATATAATTGAGATCGAAGTACTTCCTAACACTGTCCACCTCTTTGGTTAAAATAAAATTCTTCACCTTTTCCTTCTCATTATGGGCATGAATCTTTAAGCTTCGATAATCATCCACACGGATATATGTTTGGGATGAGGCGGTTTTTATTAATAATATCAAAGTTTTTATTAATAATATCAAACTAACTGCTAAAAGAAAAATATTCTTTTTCATCGGATGTCTGCTTTAGTTTTCAATGAATACTTCCCGTTTCTTTTTAGTGAGGGTATCTTCAAATTTTACGGGGTCAATTACTTCCATCTCGGTGACGTTGATCGTTTTCTTTGTTCTGCAAAACAATATGTTTTGATCAATATGCGGGTCAATCAAAACCTCCCTCTCATGATCTCCTGATTTCAGTTTTATCCTCCGTATCCCATCGGATGCTTTGTACTTGAGCCTTGAAAATTCCATTGCATTTAAACAAATGATTGTCTTTCCAGATTCAGAAATACATACTTCTTCTGCATTAATTTTACAACCGCAGTCCAAAACAATAAAACCGTCTAATGCCATCTTTACGACATTCCCTGTTAAAATATCCATTTCCATTTTTACTAGGTTCGATGTTGCTGATTCATAGGCCATAACAACGACCTCTCCAATCAAGCCGGCAAACAATCCCGCCATTTCAGCATTTGAACTTACGTCTTTCGACTCTAGATATAGTATAAACCTATGTTGATCAAAGTTGGGCTCAAGTAAATAGAAGTTTTTTCCAAATTTGTAATAGTAGTTTTCCCCATCGCAAACTCCCCAGACATTATCCATGCCCTCGCCCTTAAAGTTCACCTTAAGCCTTGAGTCCTCTGAATTCGGGTTAATTATAATATCAAACGACACCGTCTCATCTATTCTATGATCTAAAAAATCCCCATAATAATGAAAAACACCCTTTCGGAGTTTACGATGACTAAACACAGGGAAATTGGTAGAGTCAATTTGTAATTCGAACGGAGCTGTTTCTTTTACGAGTTGAGATAATAGTCTATTCGCATTTTCTCTTTCCTTCAGTTCAATAAAGCAATGTTGAAACGTTTGAATTAAATTTCTAGGAATTTCCTTCTTACTAGAGGACAATAAATCCGACCATGAAGAATAATTTACAAAACCCGTATTTAATAAATGTATCGTCTGCCCACTTTCCAGAGTGAACAAACTAAGACTAAGTTGTGTGGTACATTCCTCTATTTGCTCATGAATCAATAACTTGTTTATTCTCACAATCAATGGTTTCTTATCCTCAGTTTTGACCAGATGGAGGTTAAAATAGTTCTTGAGTTCAGTTTGAATTGAAGTATTAAAGCTCAAATATGTCCTATTTAAAACATCGAAACCTAACACGTTCTTTTCTGGCTGTACCACAATTACATCTTCAATATAATATGAGAAGTCATTCATTAAAATAGATGCATAAGACAAATCGATTTTAGACGCGAATGACTGGTTACTTAAACTTGAACTGATAAAGAGAATTAATAATAATCTTGTTTTCATATAGAAATTTCTTAATTAATCCATTTTAAATTATGGATATTATCCATAATATATTAATAATGGAAAACTAGAAATAATGGCTGAAAACAGTGATTAGAATAATTGTTAAAGGCTTAAATAAAGAACCAAAAAAATAATAAAAACTAATACTTCTGATTTTAACCTCTCGCAAACTCCAAGTAAAACGATGCGCCACGGCCCGCTTTGCTCCAGAAGAAAACATTGCCGCCTGTGTGTTGCATGATATTTTTTACCATTGCCAGGCCTAATCCTGTTCCTGTACTTTTGGTGGTAAAATTGGGGACAAATATTTTCTTTTTTCCTTCTTCAGAGATGCCAATGCCATTGTCAGACACCCGAACGATCACTCGGTTTTTATAGCCTCGCACGGCTATATCTATCTTGCCTTCCACACCATCCGGTATAGCCTGCATGGCATTATTAATTAGATTATTAAACACACGTATCATTTGTTCTTTATCGCCTCTCACCAATGAGCTTTCCAAATGGTACTTTCTATAAGACAATTGATAGTTCTTTTGATCTCGATAAATATCTACTACATCATCCAAAACCTTCGTCAAATCTAAGGTCTCAAGATTTGGCTTTGGCATTTTAGCAAAATTAGAAAACTCACTAGCGATATGACTGAGGGTGTCTATTTGCTCTGTCATACTTTTTACAAACTGTTTTAGACGTGTGCCAAAATCACTACTTCCATCTTCCCATGACCTTTGAAGATGTTGTACGCGAAGCTTCATTGGAGTAAGGGGATTTTTAATTTCATGCGCTACTTGCTTAGCCATTTCGCGCCATGCGCTTTCACGTTCTTCCTGCGCCAAGAGATTCGCTGACTTTTCCAATTCTAGCAGCATTACATTGTATTGAGATACTAATGCCCCTATCTCGTCTTCGCTATTCCATTCAATCTCGTCGTTCTTACCTCCCAGCTGAATTCCCTTCATCTTATCTACTATTTCTTGCAGAGAACGCGTGATGTAGGAGCTGAGAAAATAAGCTACCGCTGCGGCAAGAATGAAGAGAATAATGTAGCTCTGTCCCAATTCTTCCAGAAATCGAATGATATCCTTGCCTTCAAATTCAGAGTTTTCATAGACTACTCCTACAATAGCAATTGGTTTTTCCTCTATATCATTAAAATACCAATAGGCATAAGACAGATCCTTGGAGTCAATACTCTTTTCTAAGACTGCTCTATTATTTCCCGTGACAAGCTGTTTGAGAATTGTATAATTCACCTTTGACGGTGCATTGAGGACAGCCATGCTATCTGAATTTGTAGATATCAGATAATTTCCTCTCAAATCATACATTACTATAAAAAGATTGTGTACGTCTGAGAGTTCGCAAATCTTTTCGCTGAATTGATACAGAATACTATCAGAAGACATGTATCCACCATTCTGATTGAGAAAATAGGTCATAGATGCCTTTACGGCTTTTTCTTTCCGCTCCAGACGTTGCATATTGTATTTCTCACTTTGTTCGAAGTGATCATACAAAGCGATTCCTCCCGTTACGAGAAATGATATGAGAATCATCGCCAACATGGAGACATATATTCTCAAACGGAGGGTAAGACGTGGGCGCCGCATGCTTCAAATGTCGCAATTTTCAAGCCACTTAAATCAATCAAAAGCAATTATTGGGAATAAAAAAAGGCTCGATAAACGAGCCTTTTCATATTTTTTCAAGGAAGTCTTATCCTTTCAATGCATCAGCACCTGCTACAATTTCGAGG
>JALOTI010000393.1 GCA_025457985.1 Leptospira sp. | reverse complement strand
GATCCAACCTACTCCGGTTGCATCTGGTCCGAGACTCAATGTGACTCCTTGCGGTAAGTTTGTTTGTAATCCGGAAATGTATTCATTAACTCGCGATCTTGCCCAATATAAATCTGTGCCGTCCTCAAATATCACATATACAAATGAATAACCAAAATCGGAAAACCCTCGGATTGCCTTTACTTTTGGTGCACCTAATAACGACCTAACGATTGGATAGGTGACCTGATCTTCTATGATATCGGGACTTCGATCCCACTTGGAGTATATGATAACTTGTGTATCAGACATATCAGGCAATGCATCCAACGGGATATTTCGCATAGCCAAAATGGACATGAGCACCATAAATAGGGTGAGTAAGATTACAAAATATCGATTTTTAGCCGAAAATCTAATGATTGTGCTGATCATTTTGAGTATCTCCTAACTTTAATTTTGTTTCTGAATCTAAGAGGAAACTAGCTTTTGAAACGATTTCCTCATTCTCTTCAAGACCATGTAACACCTCGACCCACTCTGATGACTGAAACCCCAAATGAACTTTTTTAGGAGCGAATTGATTATCTCCAGTTTTTGCGTACACTACGTCCGATTTTCCAGTAGGCAAAATTGCTTCTTTAGGAATCCGCAAAACATTAGGTTTTGTAATTTCAAAGATCCCTTGTACATACATTTGCGGTTTAAAGAAAAACGCTGGATCTGATAACTCTGCCCATACAGATAACGTGCGAGTTTCTTGATCAATTAAATTTCCAATTGCTACAATTTTGGCTTTTAACGGGGATTTCGTTTCTACTTGGTTTGTAATTTCAATGAATTTACCAATTTTAATAAATTGAAGATCATTTTCATATACTTGAAAAATCAGAAGTGCCGTATTGCCCGATCTTCCCGTTAGAAATAATTTCTCATTTTTTGAAATCGTATAAGCAATTTGTTTTTCACTTAATCCTAATTTTGTAAATTTAAGACGTACTCCTCTTTTTAGTTCGTTACTCCATTCATTGTCAATTGATATGGATTTGTATTCATTTGCAGTCGAAAAGATTTCGGGGTTATAAGCAACCTGGCCACTAAAATTTAGATTTTTTGTTATATCGCCTCTTTCAACAAAGACAGTATCTAAATTTAGTATCTGTTGTTTATCATTAGAAATTTCTAAACCTTCATCTTTTGATTTTAGATTTGGATCGTTCTGAGTTTCGGGTTTTAGAGAAGTCTCTTTTTTAACCAATGTCATGCCACATATAGGACATTCTCCAGGGTGATCCATTTCAATTTGAGGATGCATCGGACAGGTATATATTTCTTTGTGATCGTGAAGTTTATCACTGCACGAAGCAACAAACAAAATTAGAACAGCGATGATTGTAAATTTATTTATTAATTTCTTCATAGTTCACTCCTTCAGGAACCAAATTGTTTGTGAGTATTAAAAGTTTGAGAACAGAAAGCCACCTTTTGAGTTGTATCTGATACAATTGTGATTGCATCTCTAATGAATCTGTTATGAAATCATAACTTTCTCCCAGAAGTGAATCACCCTTTGAATAAGCGGCTAATGAGGTTTTGATATTACCTTGAAGAGCAGGTAAAAGATTTTTTTTGTAATTATCTAATCTCAGTTTATTTCCTTTCCACACTTCAACAGTGGATTGATATTCAGCTTTCACTCGTAATCGTTCTTTTTCCTTTTCACGCGCCAATCGTTCTACTCGAATCGAATTGGATTGGTTTAGATCACTAATTTTTGTTAAAGACCAAACAGGAACCCGAACAGTCACCCCCGCACTCCACAAATCCCCGGAAAATTCAGGATTGTCCATAATGGCAATGTTCAATGGTCCGCTATCTAATAAAAAGGGTTTACTCCTTCTCTGCATATAACTCACAAAAACCTCAAAATCGGGTAAATGTAAGATTTCATCTTTTTTTGATTCTTGGATTGCTTTGGATTGATTGATCTCGGCAAATTTGATCTGAGGAACCTTTGTCAATGAATCAGTCGATAGTTCTGTCTCTAATGCTATTTCTTTTGCCGACAAATATTGAATGATTTCGGCTTCCGTAATACCTCTTGCCTCTTGATGGGATTCAAAAAATAAAAGAGCTTTTTTATATTCCTCCAATGTAATTTTTTTCTCAATGATTCTATCTCTAATTTTTTCTACTGAATTTTTTGTTTTCAAAAGATTTGATATATTAGAATTTTCTGATATATACTGAGATGATTCCAGTTTCCCCTTTGTCACCATTTGTTTTTCAATCTTTTGTAAATCAGAAAGTTCATTTTCTATTGCTGCAATAGAAAGAACCAACTCAAAATAAGATTTTAGAAATTCATTTTGGAGCCAAACACCGTTCCAAAAATCCAATTCCGAATCCGACTTGAGAATTTGTTTTTCAATCTGTAGTTTTCCCGGATAAGGAACTTCTTGTGAAAATGAATATTCGTTACCTGTCATGCCAGGAGTATCGGGCCTTGCACGATCTGTATTAAATCCTTGGCGATATGGATAAGACCTATAGGCAAATCCAATTTTCGGATCCGGATAAACATCGATATGTTTAGATCGAAAAAGTTTTTCTTTAGATTCCAGAAATTTTAAAGAAACTTCCGGATGGACTTTTAATATCTTTTGAATTTTGGTATCAATACTTGCAATTTCTTCTGAAGAAACGTCAACAGGGAAAATGCAAATTTGAAATATAGAATATGCTAATATAATTTTATTTAAATGTTTCATCTTAAACTCCTACTTTTTAAATTAAAAAGTAGGGTTCAGATTCTAAGTTTTATAGATTCTTGGTGAAGATGAGACTCGAAGTATAAAGAGCTAGTAGAATGATCAGAAATTGCTAAAGAGAGAAAACCTTTTTGGTTTTGCACTTCTAAAGGAAGGAAGGTAATCTGAAGAGTCAATTTGACTAATTTTGACAGTTCCCATTCGTTCGCAAATTCTGGAATCTTGGATTCTGTTAAACATTGGCAAGATTCGCCACTGTTGTCGCTTGCTTCCTTACCCGATTTATTACGGTGGCAAGGCATATCTGAGAGAGGCTGGCTATTTTTTGATAAGGATTGGTAGACTGTGAGGCTAGATTTGGGACAATCCAGGACTCCTGTAGAACAGAGAAAGTACAGGCCGAA
>JALOTI010000392.1 GCA_025457985.1 Leptospira sp. | reverse complement strand
ATTCCACGGCCTTTTCTGTATCGACATTTGAAAAATTATCTAACAAAATTATATCTGGTTTTGATGTGACCGCATCCTTGAGTTGCTCAAGGGAATCAATTTCTAACTCAATTTTTTTATTAGGATTTTTTGACCTAACAAGCGCTACAGCTTTGTAGATATCTCCAGCCTTTGCAATATGATTGTCTTTTAACATTGCCATATCGGAGAGATTGATTCTATGATTTGCTCCCCCACCAATATAGACGGCGTACTTTGCAAGTTTCCTATATCCGGGAAGAGTCTTTCGCGTATCCAGAATCAACAAATTTGGATACTTTGAAGATACTTGCCACGCGTTCGTTGCAATCCCCGAAAGGTACTGGATAAAGTTGAGTAATATCCTTTCTATCTTAAGTAAGTCTGCCAAACTGCCAGAAAACGTACCAATCACTTGATTTGGTTCTAATCTAGATCCCTCCGGTAAAGTTTGGCTCCATACTAAATTCGCATTTGTTTTCTGTATTAAACTATGGACCACCTGAGTTCCGCAGAGAACTCCCGTATCCTTAGAGTACAGCCTTGCTTGGCAAGTATCTTCTTTAGAGAATAGTGAATCAGTCGTAATATCACCTTGGGGTAGGTCTTCCTGTAGAGCTAAGTCAACCAAATTAGAAAAATCTGAATCTTCAAGTTTTTGAATGGGACTTGTATAACCTCTATCCATATCTATCCTTTAGACAAAAAAAAAGCTGCCCCTGGGACAGCCTTTTCCTTTCCACCAAACTGGTGTTTAATTTTTTGGTACGGATCCAATTTTCCCTGTTTTTGGAGGAATATTGAGTTTCTGTTTTGGGTAGATCAAGTTTTTGTTTCGAATCGTCTTTTTGTTTGCTTCGAAAATTCTTGGCCAAAGTTTTGCATCCGAGTAAATATCTTCTTTCTCTGCAATTCTCCAGAGACAATCTGCAGGGTTGGATTTTTCAACCGTGTATCGTTTCCATCCACCAGACAGCTCTTCGATCTGACCAGCAGAGGATTTTGTGTCTTTACCATCTTTATCCGCAGAAGAGTCTTCCGATCCTTCTACACCATCAGTTGCTTTTCTATTACTTACGGATGTTGTGTTCGAACTTCCTTTCAGCCCTTCCACTTGGTCAATAGAAATCTCAGCCAAACGAATTGCTTCTTCTGACTGGCTGACAGATTCTTGGTACTTTTCTTGTTGTAAGAGGGTTGTTGATGCTTGGAGAGATTCATTGGAAGCGCCCAAATTTTCTTGGGTGCTGGCATAGGCTTCCTTTTTTGTTTTCAGAAGTGACTCCGCATTTAATTCAGCGAATCGAGAATTAGCGTCCTCTACAACGTCTCTTGCTTGGCTATTTCGGTTCCTTGCGTAATCTTTTGTTACATCGGCTAGAAGACCAGCAGAGACAGCTTTGGAGGAATTAATTTTCTCACTCGCTGCCTTAAGACGACCTGCATCCAAATCTTCTTTTGCGGACTGAATTTTGGCTTTCTCTGCCTCTACTGCTGGGTTCGTTCCCTTCGTATAGACGGATGCTTTTTCATACTCTGCTTCTAGTTCATCAGCCATACTACGCAATGACCCTGCTTTCTCAACGGATGCAGTTTTAGAAACTGCCGCAAGGTTTGCTGCTTCTTTAAACTTTAAATGTGCATCCTCATATTCTTGGAGTGCAACTTCTCTTTTTAATGCCTTTGCTTCATCGTCTTTTTCTTGCTTTAGATAACTTGCAAGACTTGCATCTGCTTGGGACAGTTTAGTCTCTGCCGCAGACTTTGCTTCATTTGCTTTTTGAAAAGACTCCGGAGAAAATTCACCCGCATTGGCCTGGTCTGCTTGGTCAATGGCATCGATAGCCACCTCACGCGAATTAGCCGTAAGTTTGGGAAGAGTTTTTTCAAGGGCGTCATAAGCCTTGGAAACAGCGTAATTCGCATTCTTTCGCGATTCTTTCGCCTTCTCTTCAGCAGCAAGTTCGTTTGCCGTAACTAGACTCTTTTTTGCTTCCGCATATTCGTCTGGTGCATATTCTTCTGCGGACAAACGCTCTGCACGTTCCACCTGCGATTTAGCCAATGCCAATTCTTTGACTGGCAATTCTTCGGCACAATTGATAAGGCCGAAAGATACAACTCCGAAGAGAAAGACTGTAGTCTTTATCCTACTGAACATAAAATACTCCTTTTGTTTGGGGATAAAAAAGGGAGAAGCGACATGCGCTTTCCCCATTTATTTAAAAGCTGCGGTAGCTTCGTCTTCGCTGTCGAAAATTTCAAAAAAAGAGGTTAGTTTTGTAAGTTCAAATACTTTCCGTACAGAACCTGCAACATTGATGATTTTTAGCCCACCCTGATACTTCTTTAAGTTTGAGAGACTTGAAATCAACGCTCCTATCCCTGAGGAATCGATGTAGGAAACTTTCTCAAGGTTGATGACGATGCAATATTTCTGTTCTTCGATCAATTTTGCAATAACATCCTTGATCTCTGGTGCGTTATAAAGGTCGATTTCCCCGTTAATATCGAGGACTACGATTTTATCTTTTTCCCTTCTAGTGATTTCCATGTGTGTCTAGAGACTCCTCAGTGAAGCTACAATCGATGTAGAAATGACGGTACAATTGCATTCAAAATTTTCGGGTACGTCAACCTAATAATTTTTGCTACCAAACAAATTTTTCCAATGTGTTGAAAAGGTTTCAAATTCGCCCGCCTGAATCGAATTTCTCAATTTTTGCATAAACTCTTTCATGAAATATAAGTTATGATAGGTGGATAGGCTAAATGCAGTCAATTCTTTGACTTTGTGCAGGTGTCGCAAATAGCCTACACTATATGTTTTGCAGACCTTACAGCCACATTCAGGGTCAATTGGTTTCTCACTGAAGCGGTGTGCTTCGTTTCTGAGGTTGAGTTTGCCATACGAAGTAAATACTTGACCATTTCTTGCGTTCCTAGTCGGTAAAACACAATCAAACATATCAATTCCGTTACGAACACCGTCAATGATGTCGACAACCGTACCAACTCCCATCAAATATCTGGGACGGGAAGGATCTAAGTAAGGAGCCATCGATTCTAAAATCCGAATGTATTCTGGTCTCGGTTCACCCACACTGAGTCCACCAATCGCAATCCCAGGGAACGGTA
>JALOTI010000391.1 GCA_025457985.1 Leptospira sp. | reverse complement strand
TCCAGTTAATTCGCATAACATAGAAAATGCGAGAATTTTGGATGTAAACTTTACATTTCAAAAACTTAGCCACCAAAATCCCTGGCTAGTGGGTGAACCATTTACAAAAAAAACTGCCGCTATCTATTTGGGTAATGGAATTTTTTTTGCTATGACTCAAACAAAACAAAATCCTAGTTTTGCGGAGTTTGATTCTTACGACTTTTTTACTCCAAAATTGACTATAAAATCTTATGATTCAGAGACTGGCTTTACTCTCATGAAAATCGGTGAGGTACCTAAGTCTGTTCTTTCCGTATCGATCGATGAAAATCTAGTAAACAAAACTTGCCCAAAAGGAAAAACAAGGTATGTTTTTCTTCCTTTTTCTAAAACACCAATTCGAGTATTCCTTTTGGATAAAAAGGAGACAGTTGAACCTAAATTTGTCTTAAAAAATAATGTCTTATGTGGAATTGAATATTCTGATTATCTAATTCCGACGGAATATGTGAATTTTTTTGTTCAATCAGAAGGGTTGGGCATTCCTCACCCAGGTTTGCTTTTTGATATCATGCTGACTCCTTCTGAGATAGAATATTATTCGACGGCAAAAGAAAGTCGGGTGCTTGTAACAGAAGCTATTCCCGGCGTTGGTCCTGCCTATAATTTATTTCCAGGCGACTTGGTATTTGAAATTAATTCAGTAAAACTAGGAAAGTTAGATAATTGGGACAAATCGGATCGAATTTACGATTTATTATTAAGAAATTCGAAAGATAAATTAAGAAAGTTAGGTGAAAAAATTGAATTAAAATTCTATCGGAATAATCGACCAAATTCCGTGAGTTTTGATTTACGCAAATACTCAACCGACGATTTTCTTATACCTGATGAAGCGAAATCTCGGAGGCCACTTTACTTAATCGCTGGTGGATTCTTTTTTACAGAATTAACCAATGCGTATCTAAAAGAGTTTGGTGATGAATACCGCTTAAAGTCCGAAAAGAAACTTCTCTATCTTACGGAATACTACCAAAAAAAAGTGCATCCGATTCGGGAAAAAATTGTCATCCTAAGTAGGGTATTCCCCCTAGAGGGAAACCTAGGATATCATGACTTTTCCGACATTGTTTTAGAAAAGGTAAATGGAATTCGCATAACATCTCTCTCACAACTCAAAAATATGATCCAAACGGATGACAAAGGTTACTTTGCATTTGAATTCTCAGGTGGGAAGATAGCTTTTTTTTCTAGGCGAGAGATTATAGAACTCGAGCAGGAATTACAAAATACGTACAGAATGGGCAAAACACAAAACATTCAAGAGTAAATTTTGATTTTTTATTGTAATTGTTGGACTTTACATTCAAAATCCATTTGCATGGATGGTTTTTGAATGAAAATACTGTTTGTCGATGACGAAGAAACGATCCGAGATCTTTTTTTCGAATATTTCAAAGATGAATTCCAAGTGACCTTGGCCGCTGATGGTCTGGAGGCCTACGAGGTTGCGTCGAGGCACCAATTCGACCTAATCATCTCCGACATAAGTTTGCCAAAATTGAATGGAATCCAATTCATTCAAAAGATTCGTGCATCGGGAAACCGAACTCCATTTTTAGTCATCACAGGGGATAGTGATATTCAATTAGCCATCGATATCTTTCGTATGGGTGCTGTGGATCTTTTTCTAAAACCATTTAAGATGGTTGCTCTTCGCTCTCGAATAAAAAAATTTGAAACTGCGGATATCGATCTTGCTTCACTTTATTCCACTGGCGAAGTTTCAAACTTTAATGGAGAGTGTAAGTTTTCCATCAAACCGCAGATTAAAAAAATAAACTCCTATGTCGGTTTGATCACTCAGCATATTTCAAATTCCCCTATAAGTGATAATGAGGATTTAATTCCGATCAAAATTGTTTTGTATGAACTCTTGGCAAATGCCATTGAACATGGTGTTGCTGGTATGTCATATAAGCAAAAACAAAGATGTTTAGAATCTAATATTGATTATCTACAATTAGTTGATGAGCATTGTAACAAATCAAACCGTTTGGTTCATGTCACCTTACAATTAGATGATTTTGGAATTACTATCATAATTTCTGATGATGGTGATGGTTTTTCGTTACAAGACGTTCCCGATCCTATTGAAAACCCAGCTGCAAACCTTGTAAGTGGGCGTGGAATCTTTTTAGCAAAAATGAATATCGAATCAATTGTATATAATGAAAGAGGAAACGAGGTGCGACTATTCAAACCTTGGTCTTTTAAATCTGGCAAAATTCATCAAAACTGAATCGCCGAAGATGCATAAATCCGAATGTATTCCTTAACTGGAATTCTTTCGGAAAAGGGCTCGATCAGAACTATTCTAGAGGTCATAGGATCGACTTGAGCATAGGCAATCGAGAATTGAAAAAATGAATTTTGATTTTCGAAAGGTGTGATATGCGTTTTGATTATTGCTTCTGTTCCTTTTCCAAGTACAGAATCCGAACGATTGACAAAAAGATCTGTTCGATATCTTGAGTTCCATCTCTTTCCAATTTGTAATCCAAAAATTTGGATTCCTTTATTTTCAAAATTCGGATCTTTATTGACTTTTGTATCGTTAAAAATTGGTTCCATATCAGAGATCGTTTGGTAGAGTAAAAACGAAGAATATCCACCCAATACCCTTGGCTCAGCTCCTGGTACCGCATAACCATTGCTATTAAAATCAGATCGAATTCTTCGATCCTGTTTTGTATATAAACCAGCAAAACTTAGGAAGAGATTTGATTCTTCACGGTGCAGAGCTCCATAGGCCAAAAAGGAATTAGTTGCAAATTTTGTTTCCGAATACGGAGTAAATGAGTTTTTTCGTTCACCTAACGTATTTATAAAACTAAAATCTAGAAAATAGTACTCATAAAATCGTTTGCTTCGGAAATCCAACCCTGAATAAGAATACTCGCCAAAATTTCGTTGCGGTATATATGGATTTTGGTTAGGGTTGAAGGCGGGTTCCTTGTATTTGTAAAAGAACACACTCCATTCCTCCCAAAACAAGAGATCATTGGATTTTAAAGAGGTTCCCGCAATTGTTCTGTTCTTTTGTCGAAATGTACGTTCATCCAAGTTCTCTTCTTCTTTTTTAAAAACCAAACCAATTAGATTCCATTCCCATCCACTTTG
>JALOTI010000019.1 GCA_025457985.1 Leptospira sp. | reverse complement strand
CCCTTGTCTTGAAATGCTGAGCTATACACTGCAAGTTCAAACGGATACTCTGAAAACTCATCAATGAACTGAAAAATTGTAGCACCTCTTAGTGTCAGTGCCTCAGTTGTCTCCGATTTATTTTTGTCATAACCATAGGTCTGTATACCTAAATCCAAAGACATATGCGCAAGACTCGACATCCCACTTCCACCGATGCCGAGAAAGAGTATTGGCCCTTTTACTTTTAACATTAGTTTTTGCTTTCTTTGAAAAAATAATTTAATGTTTGATAAGCGGCGTTTATATTGGAGAGGGCAAGAGATTGATGTCCCATTTCCTTCAGGATTTCGAATTGTTCCTTCCATTCTAATAGGATTTTTACAAGAGCAGTGGGATCATCTGATGTGGTATGAATGACTCTTGCGGCACCTTTCGATTCTACAAACAATGCATTTTCCTTTTGGTGGTTGTCTTTTGCAAATGGATATGGAATAAGAATCATAGGCAGACCAAAAACCAAACATTCTGCTATAACACCTGCCCCAGACCTCGCAATTACCAAATTGGCCCACTCATAATTTGGCTTCATATCATTTGCATAAGATATGATTTCGGCGTTATCCTTCGATTTAGATTTTGTTTCTTCATAAAGAGATGTCCCAGTTAAAATCCGAAACTTGTATTTAGAAGAAATATCTTTATTCTCCATCGCCTTTAGTATCATTTGATTCAATTGGCGAGCACCCTGCGAACCACCTAATACCAATACATTCAAATTATTTTTTTTATTCTCATGGAGGTTTTCATTAGTTCGAATACCCATATGTTCTGGTAGAATTTTTTTACGTAGCGGATTTCCTATAATCTTACCGATTTGTTTTTGATTTGGAGCCAATGGAAAACTTAAAGCAACCGCTTTTGCAAATTTATGAAATCTTCGAGTAATTGAACCAGGTATACAGTTTTGTTCACATAAAAATAAATTTTTTCGGAAAATGATGGCGTATAGTATTGCCGGTAAACTGGAATAACCTCCCATTCCAATTACTGCTTCAACTTTCAACCTTCTGAATAGAAAAATCGTTTTAAGAAAGGGAAAAACAAATAAAAATGGATAAACAATCGTTCTAAGCCCACCTAATTGCGGTATATGGTGCCATAAAACTTCGCAAGGCGGATTCAATAAATCAGGATTGTCCTTATTTCTTATTAAAGAATGCAGATAAACCCGTTCAAATCCAAACTGCTCAATTTTTTCAACCAACACTTCTGCAAGTGAGACGCCAGGGGAGATATGTCCGCCCGTTCCACCTGCTGCAATTACTATTGATCCACTCATAGAGTCAGGTTCTCCCTTTTGGTTATGTTGGCAAGAATTCCAAGTAAGATAAAAATCGTGAGTAAGGAGGATCCCCCATAGCTAAAAAACGGGAGGGAAATCCCTGTTACGGGTACGATACCTGTGATTACGAAGAGATTTAATAAAATTTGAACACTTAGTAAAATTAAAATCCCTGCTCCTAAAAAATATCCTAACCGATCTTTTACTCTCCCAAGTAAAATGTAAATTCGCACCAACAACATAACAATCAATGAAATAAAAACGCAAAAACCAAAGAACCCGAAGTCTTCCACAAAGGAAGCCAAAACAAAATCGGTATGACTATAGGCAAGGTACCGATGAGAGTAACCACTTCCAATCGGTTTTCCAAAATGTGAACCGTCAAAAAAAGCCCGATAACTTGTAACTACTTGGTGGCCTTCATCAAATCGATATTTGTACGGATTCAACCAGATTTCCAAACGTTTCTTTCTATACCCAACTTGGGTAACTAACACTACTAAAAGTGGAATGATTGAAAAACTTAAAACCAGTAGTTTTTTAATAGGGAAACCAGCCATCAATACGAAAAAGAAGATAACAACCAGGATTTCGACTGTCGTGCCAAATGCAGGCTCAATCACGATTAAAAATAAAACTGTCGTGACAATAAAAACGGATACAATCTTCTTCGAATCCCAATTTGGCTTAGAAAAGTTAAAATTGTAAAAAAAATAAGATAAAAAAAGCAAAACACTGATTTTAGTAAACTCGGAAGGTTGCAATTGGAAACCGAAGATTTGTATCCAACGATTGAAGCTCCGGCCATACGTAGTTCCAACCGATTTACCAAGTCCAGGAATAAAAACAGAAATCAGTAGAATCACACTCAAGAGGCAGAGTAAAAAAGACCATCTAACAAGAAAGCTGTATGAAATCCGTGAGAAGATTAAGTATAAAAGAATTCCCAAACTCCCCCATACCAATTGTTTGTTGAGATAATAGTATGGATTTGAAAATTCCCGCTCAGCAGGAATTACGGAAGCGCTGTACATTACAATGAGACCGATTCCAAACAGTAAATAGATTAAATACTGTAGAAGACTGTCGTATTCTTCTACTCCTACTTGAAACTTTTGTTTTAAGTCTCGAATGAAACCCATTACTGAATTTTTAAGGTTGATAGAGAGATAATGGCAAGAATGATACCGATGATCCAAAATCGAATAACAACTTTTTCCTCAGACCATCCCAAGAGTTCAAAATGATGGTGTAAAGGCGCCATTTTAAAAATCCGCTTTCCTCGAAGTTTAAAGGAAGTTACTTGTAACATAACACTCAATGCTTCCGCAACAAAGATTCCACCTAAAATGACTAAAAGAAATTCTTTTTTTAGCATAATTGCCGTTAAACCCAAAGTTGATCCTAAAAATAAAGAACCAGTATCTCCCATAAATACTTGTGCTGGGTGGCAATTGAACCATAAAAAACCTAGGAGTGCTCCGGAAAGACCTGCTAAAAAAACTGCATATTCGTGAGCTCCTGGCAGGTAAGGTATATGCAGATAGTTTGCCGCAACCGGTGTGCCAGAAACATAGGCAATCAAAGAGAGAGTTGCAGTTGCAATAACAACGGTGCCGGAGGCAAGGCCGTCTAACCCATCCGTTAGGTTTACTGCGTGCGAACTTCCAATTAAAACTACTATCGCGAAAGGAATTGCTAAAACGCCCAAACTTACTATGGGACCTTTTACCAACGGGAGAAATAAATCAGTAATTCCAAAAACTACACCCTTCGTGGCATTGCCATTCGCTTTCCCAGTAACATAAAAAAAGATAAAGCTAATCGAAACGGCATAAATAATGGTTACTAAGAACTTTGTGCGTGCCCGCATTCCTCCCTTCACTTTCTTCACTGATTTCATATAATCATCCACAAAGCCTAGTCCCGAAAATAGTATTGCGGATACTAAAAGTAAAATCACATTCAGATTGCTTAAATTTCCCCAAAGTAAGGTAGAGATTGTTAAGGAAAGAATCATAATCAAGCCACCCATGGTTGGTGTTCCTGATTTACTTGCATGAGACTGAGGCCCATCATTTCTTACAGATTCTCTAAATTTTAACGAGAGCAAAAAACGAATCAAAGACTTCCCAAAAATAAATGTAAAAAACATGGAGGTTAACCCTGCCATCATTGCACGCAAGGTAACATAACTAAATATTCTTAAACTTCCAAAATCATTCCCAAACGTTTCGTAGATCCATTGGAACATATATACCCTACCTAACGACCAATATTCAACTTGATAAAAGCTTTTTGTATTTCATCTAAATCAACAAATTCTGTTTTTTCTTTCCCAATGATTTGGTAGGTTTCATGACCCTTTCCCGCAACCACCAAGATTCCGTCTTTTTCCAAAAGAGAAACTCCTCTTTCAATGGCAGAACGTCTATCTACAATTTTTTCGAATCTCTTAAATCCACGTGAAAAACCAGATTCGATTTCATCTAAAATAGCGTTTGGATCTTCTGTTCGTGGATTATCTGAAGTAATGATTACGTAGTCCGCTAATGTTTCGGCAATTTTTCCCATCTTGGGACGTTTTGTCCGGTCCCTATCGCCACCACAGCCAAAAATACATATAAGCTGTTTTGGATTTATTTCTACACAACTTTTTAGAATATTTTCCAGAGCATCCGGGGTATGGGCATAATCAACTACTGCAATTCGGGACCTGTCAGGAAAAGGTAAAACTTGGAATCGGCCAGGAACAGTGGGAAGGTTTTGAAGTGATTCAATTACCTTATCCCAAGAAAAACCCAGTTCAAACGCCATCGAGGCAGCAAAGGCGGTATTGAATATATTGAAATTTCCAAGTAAATTTGTAGTTACCTTTCTTACTTCTATAAAGGGCAGATTCTTTTCCTTCTTGTGAAATCTGTATTCACTTCCCAGTAGACTTAACTTAGTGTTCGTGTATTGAAATTCACCTGTTTTACCAAGCACATAAATGGGTGAGTTCAATTTATCAGATATAACTCTCTGGATCATTTGGCTTCCGTAGGGACTATCGCCGGCGATCAGACCAAATTTATTTTTAATACTCGATTTTTCCAGTAAGGTGAAGAGTTTGTATTTACTCTCAAAATAATCTTCCATCGTTTTGTGAAAGTCCAGGTGATCTTGCGTTAGATTCGTAAAACCAGCTCCGGTGAACTCAATTCCCGATACCCTCCCTAATTTCAAACCATGAGAGCTAACTTCCATAAAAACATACTCCACACCTTCTTGCACCATCTCTTGGAGAAGTAGATTTAAGCTAGATGCATCAGGTGTAGTGTAGTTAGATTCTAAGACACGATCCCCAATTTGAATTTGAACTGTCCCAATGAGGCCTGCTTTTTTTCCGCAATATCTTGCAATATGGAAAAGAATAAAACTGAGAGATGTTTTTCCGTTTGTACCAGTGACACCAATAATCTTCAGCTTTTTGCTGGGATATCCACAGAGTATACTTGCTATTTTTCCATACGAGTCTTCAAGGGCATTTTCTGATTCAAGTATATTCGGAAATTCATGAACACCTTGTAATTTGAGATTCTTTTTTGATACAAGAATTGTTTCGACTTTTTTAGAGATTGCCATTCGAAGATATTCTTCTTGTTTAGTTTCCGTATCATCGGGAATTACAAAAATGTCTTTTTCGCCTAACTTTCTACTATCAGCCCATATATAGTTCACATCCGAGAAGGCATCACCTTTTATGACACGAATCTCAGGAATTTTTTTAATAAGTTCAGCTATTTTCAAAAGGAGCTCCCAGGTTCTTTTTTCGGGATAGGTGGCAATTCAACAGTAACAGTACGATTTCCCAGACTAATAGGTAAAAATTGGTATGTTTTGCGATACAAGGTCTCAATCCTTTCTGCGGATGTATAAGATACGATGCCAATCTTCAATTCATCGTTTTTTCGCTTAAGCTCATCTTTCGTTTGATTCAATTCATGTATGGAACGCACCAGTCTAGACTTTTCCAACCCTTGCCATACAAGGACAAACAAAAAGAGATAAAATGGAAACAGGAAAAATAGTGGGAGAAGCTGTCGAATTGTAGAATTCAAAACGTTATTAATCTTTCCCATCCGGAGTTTCATCCTTTTTAACTATCGGTCTAAATCCCGTTGAATCACTCTCAATTTTGCTGATCGTGAGGCTCTATTTTGCCGGATCTCTTCCTCTGTTGGGAGAACCGGTTTTTTAGTTAGGATGTTGAATGGACCCTCTTCTTTCAAGGAACGAAAGCTCCACTTCACCACCCGGTCTTCAAGTGAGTGGAAAGAGATACAAACAAAAACTCCACCTGGAGACAGTAAGTTGCTAATTTGGTGGATACCTTTTTTTGCATGCTCTAATTCTTCGTTCACCTCGATTCGTAAGGCTTGGAAAATTCTAGTAGCAGGATGACTGTCTTTAGGCCAAAATTTTCTTGGGATAGATGCCTCTACAAGTTTTGCGAGATCTACATTTGTTTCAAATTTTTTCTTATGGCGGGTTTGAACTATATTGTTTGCAACCTTTAATGCCCAACGTTCTTCGCCATACTCCCAAAAGACTTTTTTTAGATGCAAGATAGAGCTGTAGTTCACAACATCTGCCGCCGTTTTGTTACCCAAATTGGGCTCAAGCCTCATATCTAAGGGCTCCTCATTCTTAAACGTAAAACCTCGACCAGAGTGCAAAAAATGAAATAGAGAAACCCCAAGGTCAACCAAAGCCCCGTCAAGCCCCGGACATCCAATTCCATCCAAAAACTTTTGGTCAATTTCGCTAAAATTCATTTGAAAGGGATAGATCCGAGGAGAGTCACCTAATACGGCCTTGGCACGTGCTAACATAATTTGGTCTCGGTCAACCAAGATCAAATTGGCATTGGGAAATGTTTCCAGTATCAGCTTGGAATGTCCACCTTCACCCGCCGTACCATCGAGAATCCATTTCGGGTCTGGATTCTCCATCTTTTGTAGAGAACTTATAACTTCGTTTGGTAAAACAGGGATATGAGGACTTAGATTCACGAGTTACTTTCTTTGTGTATTTCCATCAAAATCCTTGCAATCCTTAATTCCTTTACAGAAGCTACTGAAGAGATGAGTTCTTTTGACGAGCATTCGCATAGGAAAAACCTATTTAGCGTTGGCAAACTGGGATACGCTAAAGGGGATCGACCAAACGTGGATTGTATCCTTTGTGGAGTCAAAGAAAAGAACGAAATCGTACCCAACCTTACCATCGCAGAGACAGAACTTTCGATTGTTTCTGTTAACCTGTTTCCCTACAATCCAGGTCATATCATCATTTTTCCTAAGCGCCACATTATCAACTATTTAGAATTGACAGAAGAAGAAAGCCTAGACATCCACAGACTCACTCAGAAAACCATGAGAATTTTGGAGGAGGAATGGAGAGTCCAAGGATTTAACATCGGTTATAATCTAGGAAAAAACAGTGGTGGTTCTATCCCTCACATCCATGAACACATAGTGCCTAGGTTTCCCAATGAAGCCGGTTTCCTCGATGTTATATCCAATACAAGAATTGTGATCTACGAACCTTATAAAATGTTGGAAGATTTGAAACTGCTTTGGAACAAAAAAGATTAAACTTTTTTGTGATAGATAGTGTGTCCTAAAAACTTAAAGCTATCTGAGATACCGAACATTGTCTCGGAGTGACCAAGAATCAAATAGCCTTTTGGCTTGAGCATTTCTTCAAACCTAGAGAACAAAGTTTTTTGAGTCGGTTTATCAAAGTAAATCACTACGTTTCGACAAAATATCAAATCCAACTTTTCCGAAATAGGAAAAGGGTAATGCAATAGATTGATTTGTTTAAACTCTATCAGTGATTTGAGATGTGGTTTCGCTTCATAGTGCAATTGGTCTTTGATTGTCTGTTTGTTGAAGTGTTTGGTCTTCAGCGCTTCCGAAACTGGCTCCAATCGGTCCTCTCTGTAAACACCGAGTTTCGCCGTATTTAAAACCTGGGTATCGATGTCTGAGGCATAGATTTTACAATTCCAGTCTTTTTTCGACTGAAAGTAGTCGTACACTGCAATCGCGATGGAATACGGTTCTTCCCCTGTAGAAGATGCAGAACACCAAATTCTAAGAGTTTTTTGCGCTCCTGATTTTGCATTCTCCTCGAGCATAGGAAAGAAATCGTTCTTTAAAAATTCGAAGTGGTGGTTTTCTCGGAAAAAATCAGTTTTGTTAGTCGTGATGCGATTGATCAGTTCCTGCATCTCATCACTTGCAAACTTAGGATCCTTTTTCAGTCGAGAAACATATTCTTCATACGACGGAATGGATAACTGTCTTAGTCTCGCATTGAGACGAGATTGGACCATAATTTTCTTGTGGGGAGCAAGAAAGATCCCTGCTTGTTTGTAAACAAGATCCTTAATAAAGTCAAATTCAGGATCTCCGATCGTGTTAAATGCGTTTTTAAAGTCCAAAAAATCCCCCTCAAGTATTCGACATGGGTTTAGCATTCTGACAAGCTGTTTTTTGAGGACAGATAGAGAATATGAAAATCGGACTCGTAAAACACCTCAATGCTAGACCGTTAACTTTGTTTTTTGAAAACAATAAGGATTACGAACCCGTATACGATAATCCCAGCGTTTTAGTAGAGGAATTAAAGTTAGGAAAGCTGGATTGTGCACTTATTTCGTCGATTGAATGTGAAAGAAACAAAGACCTACTGGACTATACGAAAGTCGTTGGAGTATGTGCCAGAGACTTTGTCCGTTCTGTATTATATTTTCAAAATAAAAACGAAATGTATCCGCCAGATATGGTCTATACCGATCTAGGTTCTCGGACAAGTGTTGCTCTATTGCAGTGTTTGTTTTATTTGGAAACGGGTAAAAAAATCCAAGTGTTACCCACCAATGCGAAAGAAATTTCAGACCGTTTGGAAAAAAAACAAGGCAGTCATCTTTTGTTTGGTGACCATGCCCTATTACAAAAATCGACACCAGGCTACCAAGTTCGAGATTTAGCACACTGGTGGAACCATCTGACAGGTTTACATTTTTGTTTTGCTTTTTGGGCTTTCCCGAAGGGCAAACCTTGGGAGGATTCCATTTTTTTAAAAGCCCTCTCGTACGGAATGAGTCAGTTGGAAAGTATTATCGAAACAGAAACTAGGCTTCCACACCAAGTAGTAGATAGGTATTTAAAACAAGAACTACACTTCGTGCCAGAAGAAACCAATTTGAAAGGGTTCGAAAAATATATTGAAATCTGTCGCAACTTAGAATTGATTTAAATCGTCTATCTTCCGTTATCCGAATCAGAAAAACCGGATTCGAAATTCCCAGTTTTTGGAATCTGGGTTCTCCAAACTATCTTGGAGGGGAATTTGATAGACCAAATTTCCTAGTCCTACAGAACCCCGATTGGAACTACACTCAGAATCTTTCGGAAATAAAACTCGGAACTGGATACGTCCATCCCGAAGTAACCTTGTGGTCTCAGAAATGATCTTACGTTCCCCTACATTGGCTTCAAAATTGCCGTTATCTGTTAGATTAGGAAATTCTCTCTTAATTGTAACCGTTTTTGACTTAGCTTTTAAACTAAAACTGCCCAAAAGTACGCCCTCTAATTCAGAAGGATCTTCAAAGTCAATTTTATAGGAAACTTTAGCCTTACGTTTGAAATAAGGATCTGTAATTTCATTCTTTTCCAGTTCCCGAAACGTGAAATCACGTATAACAATATTTATATTGGCTTTCTTTTTGAGTTTAGAAAGAATATCTTCCTTCGAAGTTGGCAAAAATCGAATTAGGGATTCGGAAGAATCTTTTTTTAAAGGGACAGTATATGCAATCTCGATTGTGCCTGAGTTCGCCTTTCTGAATAGCAAGGTTTCCTCATATTCAAAACATCCATAGAATAAGAATAGGATCGGGAATAAATAAAAGCCTAGAGACTTGTGCACTCTCTAGGCTTCGCAGGGAACAAGAAATGGGTCAAGGACTATTTCGAAACAGGATATGCTTCGTTTCCATGTTCCAATATATCGAGTCCAAGCAATTCCTCTTCTTCCGAAACCCGAATACCAACGAGTTTATTGATAAGAAAAAAGAGAACAAAACTGACTCCAAAAGTCCATACAAATGCCACAGCCACTCCAATGGCTTGGGCAATCAATTGTTCAATGCCACCACCATAAAATAGCCCAGTGTCCAAATTGAAAAGACCCACGGAAAGTGTTCCCCAAGCTCCACAAACCCCATGAACGGAGACCGCTCCTACGGGATCATCGATTTTGACTTTATCAAAAAATAAAACAGATACGATGACTAAAATCCCCGCAACCAAACCGATTAGAACTGCTCCCAATATACTAACATTGTCACAAGGTGCTGTAATTGCAACCAAGCCCGCTAAACCACCGTTCAGCGTGAGTCCTATTTCCGGTTTTTTAAAAAGGAACCAAGTTAAGATCATTGCTCCCAAAGCACCAGCACTCGCTGCCATATGCGTAACCACAGCAATTCTTGCAAATGCTCCGTCTTCTATCGACGTTGTAGAGCCAGGATTAAAACCAAACCAACCAAACCAAAGTATAAAAACACCTAAGGCTGCCATCGACATGTTGTGGCCTAAAATTGGATAGACCCTGCCATCCGGCTGAAACTTCCCCAATCTGGGCCCAACAACGATTGCTCCCGCAAGCCCTGCCCAAGCGCCTACGCTATGTACGACTGTAGATCCAGCAAAATCCAAAAAGTTCCGGCCGTTTTCACCACCGCCAATGTTCAGAGTCTCCAAAAACCCACTAGATTTGCCAAGAAGTCCTGCCCAAGCAAAACTTCCAAAAATCGGATAGATAAAAGCGGTGATGATAACAGAAAAAGCAAGATATACTGGGAACTTTGTTCTTTCTGCCATTGCTCCTGATACTATCGTTGCCGCCGTCGCAGCAAAAACTATTTGGAACATAAAAAATGTATAGTTTCCCGGATCCATTGCTCCATCATCTGAATTCAAAAGAGTTTCGGCTAAACTAGGCATACCAAACCCAAGTCCTGAAATGAGATGGGGTCCGAACATGATCGAAAATCCTACTAACCAAAACGCTATGGCTCCAACGGTAAGATCGGAGAAATTTTTCATTAAGATGTTCACTGCGTTTTTTGCACGAGTAAATCCAGCTTCAACATAAGCAAATCCAGCTTGCATAAAAAAAACAAGGAATGCAGCTATACAAGTCCAAATCCAATTTGCCTCATCCTTTGATTTCTTTACTTCAGCCTTACTTTCTTCGAGTCCTTGTTTTAAGACTTGGAGCTCTTTCGTGATCGTTTCCAAATCCATACTTTCCTTAGAAGATTCTTGGGATGAAAGTCCGAAGAAACAACCAAACAAAAGTAAGATTGTAATTTGTTTCCAAAAAAGATTCATTTTTTTTCCTTTAGCTTGCTCGTTGGGCTAGAGACTCTAGTTTAACAAGCGATGCTTTGAGTTCTATATTTTGAGGTGTATTTTTTACACCTTGTTGTAGGACCTTTATCGCCTTTGGTTTCGCATTTTCTTTTAAATAACACTGGGCAAGTAAAATGCTTGCCTTTGCAAAACTATGGTCACTTGACAAGGCCATCTTTAGAGCTCTCTTTGCTTCAGAGATCATACCCGCTTTGTAGTAAGCCCTTCCCATCATAAAATGAGAACTTGCGGTATTATCTCCTGAAGTTTTGAGATACTCTTCAAGGAAACGAATCGATTCCTTGTATGCGCCGTCTCGGTAGTACATCTTTCCAAGAAACATTAAGTTTTCTTTGAGAGATGGGTCAATTGAAAATGCCTTGAGTGCCTGTGCATAGGCATCTTCCGACTTCAATTTTGCATTCGAAGCTTTTGCCATTTGGATGTAATGGTTTGCCTCTGGAATTGAATCCCCACAGTACAAAAACAAATACGAGAGATCGTCGCCATTCGGTGTTTGGCCCTGGTATTCTCTGAATCGAGTCAGGAAATTGGAAGATAGCTTTTTTAGATCTACCTTCCCTCGACCTTCAACGATCAACTTTTCTCTTTCGTCTTGGAGCCAAGTCTGGATCCTTTCGACTCCCACTTCTTCCTTCTTTGCGTTTCTCTGCTCACTAAATCCATCAGAAATGAGAAGTAAAAAATCACCGGGCTCAAGCCTTCCTTGTTTTTCTTCATAATCGGCTTTCCGAACTGGTAAAATCCCAAGAGGGACACCTTTTGTATCATACGAAACAAAACTATCATCCGCCGATTTATAATGTAACATTCTTTGGTGGCCTGCGTTTACATACCCGAAGGTGTAATCA
>JALOTI010000390.1 GCA_025457985.1 Leptospira sp. | reverse complement strand
TCGGGAAAAATCGGATCAAACTTTGGAATCGGATTGGCGTAATGTACCAACAAAGTGCTCTTTTTGGCTCGATGACTCTACTTGAGAACGTTCGTCTACCCCTCGAAGAGTTTACTGACTTACCATTGCAAGCAATGAATGAAATTGCCTATTTAAAACTCAAGTTAGTTGGTCTTTACCCATACGCAAACCTAATGCCTTCGGAGCTCTCTGGTGGAATGAGAAAAAGAGCTGCAATTGCTCGTGCGATGGCAATGGATCCCGAAATTCTTTTTTTAGATGAGCCCAGCGCGGGTCTCGATCCAGTCACTAGTGTTGACTTAGATCATCTAATCATCCGACTTTCTCGTACTTTAGGTGTAACATTTGTTATTGTTACTCATGAGCTTCCGTCTATCTTTACAATGGCCGATAGAGTAATAGTTCTTGATAGACTGACAAAAGGAATTATTGCAGAAGGGAAACCTAAAGATTTAAAAGAAAAATCGAAAAATCAATTCGTACGACAATTTTTTAATAGAATACCTCAGGAGAGTGTATCGTGAATCCAGCCAATAAAAGTTATTTTAAGGTAGGAATCTTTGTTTTAATCAGTTTTTCAGTCTTAGTTGGATTTATGATTATCTTTACAGCAGGTTCTCTATTCCAAAGAACTCTCCGATTGGAGACATACTTTGATGAATCTGTTCAGGGTTTGGATATTGGTTCTCCGGTAAAACATCGTGGCGTTAAAGTGGGGACGGTCCAAGAAATTACATTTGTTCAAAATGAATATGCTGACAAGTTAACGGAAGATACTAACCTCCTTTATGGAAGATACGTTGTAATTAAGATGTCGGTTCCTAATTTTGTTAAGGGTGTCTATGGGGATGACCTAAAAAAAACGATCCAACGTATGATTGTTAGTGGGCTTCGGGTAAGATTGGCATCACAAGGTTTAACAGGAACTGCTTATTTGGAAGTGGATTATTTGAATCCCGAAAAAAATCCTCCGCTGGTAATTGGATGGGAACCTAAAACTCTATACATACCTTCAGCTCCAAGTACAATCTCTAGGTTCACTGCTTCGGTTGACAAGTTTTTTGACAAACTAGAAAAAGCAGATGTTGAACGAATATTAGTTGGTGTTAATGAGTTACTGAAAAATTTAAATCAGGCAGTTGTTGACGCAAAATTAGGCGATTTAGGGAAAGAATCTGTTCTCCTATTATCTGATTTGAGAAAAACTAATTCGGAACTTAAATCCATTTTAGCAAGTCCGGAAGCCCAGAATGCACCTAAAAAGTTCGATCAGACTGTAACTCAATTGCAGGGAACAATCAAACGGCTGGATTCAATTATGGCATCGAACCAAGGCGATATTTCAACAGCAATTGAAAATCTTAGAATCGCATCGGAAGACTTAAAAGAAGTCACCGCAAATGCTAAAAAATATCCTTCTCAATTCTTGTTTGGGGAAGCTCCAAATAAGTCTAAGTTGTGGAAATAAAAATGAGTTCTGTAAATAGATTGAAGGGTTTAGCCGCCGTTATAGTATTTTCATTCACACTTGGTTGTTTAGGAATTACGAAGACCTTCCCTGAGAAAAAGTTCTATTTAATTGAGGTAAAAGATATTAAAAAAGTTTCTGATTCTCCTAGACCTTTTGGTTTCCAAATCAGAAAAATTTCTATCTCACAAAAATTTGAAGGGAAAGAGTTTGTCTATCGTAAGGATCAAGTAAACTACGAGTCCGATTTTTATAATACTTTTTTTATTAATCCCTCGGCAAATATTCGAGAAGAGATTGCAAAGTCTCTACTTTCATCCAACCTTTTTGAATGGGATGGCTCCATTCAAAATCCAATAAACAACACTCACTTTATTGAGATTTATATTTCACAATTATATGGTGATTTTAGAGACAAACAGGCCTTAGCTATTTTAGATTTTGAAGTTGTTGTATATACAGAAAAGAACTCGGTCTCTTCGCCTATCTATCGCAAAACATTTAAAAATGCGATCCCGATACAAGGGCAATCTCCCGAAGCACTAACATTTGGTTGGAATGAAGCTCTCTCTAACTCCCTTCAAACAATTGTTGTAGACCTTTCTACTAAAATAAAGTGAAAGAGCTCAGACTAATCCTCGGAGACCAGTTAAATGTAAATCATTCATGGTTTCAAAAGGTAGACAAAAATGTAATTTACCTAATGGTTGAAGCAAAGTCTGAAACAGAATATGTAAAGCATCATATACAAAAATTGATCTCTATTTTTATGGCAATGAGATCCTTTCGGGATTTATTAACGCATCAAGGCCATACGTTCAAGTACATCCCTTTAGATAAAAAAGATCATTCTGGAAAAATCAGTGAAGAAATCATAAAAATCTGTAACCAAGAGAAAATTGGAATATTTTCCTACCAACTTCCTGACGAGTGGAGGCTTGACGAAGAACTCAAAAACACCACAAAACTTCTCTCTGACACTTTAAAAATTCAATGCAGAGTGTTCGACACTGAACATTTTCTGACAACGAGAGATGAATTAAAAACTTTTTTTGGTAATAAACAATACCGAATGGAATATTTTTATCGTCATCTACGTAAAAAATATAATATTCTAATGTCAGAGGATAATACTCCATTGGGTGGTGAGTGGAATTATGACGAAAAAAATCGAAAACGATACGATGCAAAAATAAAAATCAAAAAACGCAAATGGATTGAAAAACCAACGAATGATCTGAAAAAACTTTTCCAGAATACTCCCTCCATGGGTGAAATTGGTGAGTCTATAATTTGGCCCATCTCAAGAGAAGAGTCGCTCATATATTTGAAGGAATTTATTTCAAAGTATTTTGAAGGATTCGGACCTTACCAAGATGCGATGACAGAAACTGACTCTTTTTTATTTCATAGTTGTCTCTCCTTTTCTCTAAATACTAAACAGATTTCCCCCAAAGAAGTAATCGACGAAGCAATTGGATTTTACAAAAAAAATGCAGATAAAATCAGTATAGCGACTGTTGAAGGATTTGTTCGCCAAATACTTGGTTGGCGAGAGTTTGTGAGAGGTATCTATTGGGCAGAGATGCCTAAGTATCAAACTTTAAATTTTTTAAATCAAAAAGAAGATTTGCCAGGCTGGATGTGGACAGGCAACACTAAAATGAATTGTATGAGTCATTCGCTTC
>JALOTI010000389.1 GCA_025457985.1 Leptospira sp. | reverse complement strand
TCTATGTCTTTGGGAAGTATCCTCGGGGGTTCTCTTGCGTATTTGATTGGGCTGAAACTCATTCCCAGATTCCACTTAGGAAGGAAGATGGTACTCCATTATGAGGATAAATTGCTTCCCTATTTGCGTAAATACGGATTCTGGGCTGTTGTCCTCAGTGCATTAACTCCTATTCCCTATTCCTGGATGGCCTATACTGTGGGAACCTTTAAGATGCCATTCCATTTGTTTTTATTAGGATCTTTGTTTCGGATTTTTAGAATGAGTATTTATTTCTTTGCAATGTACTTGGGTTGGATATCGGGGGTTTGACGGATGGAAGAGCGGCTGTTTCCAAAGACCTTGGATGAGTTGATTTTAGAAAAGGTTCGATTTTTCTTTTTGCCAGATAGAACGGCGGCATTCATTAAAAATATATTTGAAGGAAAAGTTTCTGAAAGATCACTCATCTGTTGTCATTCCGGATGTGATGTTTGCAATGAAACAATTTACAATTGTTATATGGCGGTAAAAAAAGAGTGGGAGAGCGAATAATTGGAAGATTTGTTCGCTAAAGATTCTGCCTCAAAAAAACAAATCCCGCTTGCAGCAAGTCTACGACCACGTGAATGGAATGATTTTATTGGACACAACTCTGTTGTAAAATCATTGCGGTCTCTAACAAAACCCACATCCATTTTGTTATATGGTCCTCCAGGATCAGGTAAAACCAGTCTTGCACATCTACTAACGAAGGATTGGAAGTTTGAAAAACGATACTTAAGTTGTGTAACAAGCGGAGTAAAGGAAGTTAGGGAAGTATTGGAGGAAGGAAAAAAAAGGGGAACGATTGTTTTGTTTTTGGATGAAATCCACCGCTTCTCTAGTAGCCAACAGGATGCACTCCTGCAATCCGTGGAAGAAGGTGAGCTCATCCTTGTCTGTGCTACTACGGAAAATCCAAGTTTTCGTGTGAACCGAGCCCTTCTATCTAGGCTACTTGTTTTTCGTTTAGAGCCACTTACAGAATCCGAAGAGATCCAAATCTTTGATGCCGCAGTTTCTCGAATCGGGGCCAAAAGGATCTTTCCAAAAGAAATCAAACAGGAGCTACTCAAGCGGAGTTCCGGCGATGCCCGAAAACTCTTAGGAGCCCTGGAGCAAGTTTTACAAAGAACGGATGAAAATGACACGATCACTTTAGATCTTTTGTCCGAGATATTGGGTGAGAAAGTTCTCAAATACGATAAAAATAGCGAAAATCATTATGATTTGATTTCTGCATTTATTAAGTCATTGCGTGGCAGTGATCCCGACGCAGCGATTTTATATCTTTCTCTCATGTTGGAGGCAGGCGAGGATCCTCATTTCATAGCAAGGCGTTTGACTGTGTTCGCAAGTGAGGATATTGGCAATGCGAGCGTACAAGCCCTAAGTTTGGCGATCGCAACCTGGCAAGCGGTCGAACGATTGGGAATGCCTGAGGCAAGGATACCCTTGGCGCAGTGTGTGAGTTTTTTAGCCTCGGCACCAAAATCTAATGCAAGTTATATGGCAATCAATCGAGCCAATCAATTTGTGAGAGAACGGATGAGGGAATTTGAAGTTCCCAATCATTTGCGAAATGCCCCTACAAAAACTCATAAAGAGGAAGGTGCGGGAGCGGGTTATCGATACCCACACGACTTTCCAGGGCATTTTTTAAAGGAAAAATACTTTCCTCCCTCTCTGTATCCCAAGCCTCCTCTTTTCTACTCTCCCTCGGAGCAGGGATTTGAAAGAAATATCCGTGAGCATCTGTATCGCCTTTGGGGTTCGGAAAGATACGAATCCGAACGAGGGTGATTCTCAGGAAAATTAAAAAATCCCTTTAAATTTATAAAAAAAGAAACTCATCTTGACAAGGCTAGGAAACCGTGAGACGATCTCCGTTGATGGGTTCTGCACCAGATAGTTTTGCTCCGATCTTATTACAACTTTTACTCGGCGTTGGCTTTTCGGCCCTAGTCCTCGGCCTCGCCTTCCTTCTCAATCCTAAAAAAAAGTCAAAGCCACAAGATACATTTGAATGTGGTGTCACATATTACGGTGATGCCCGAGGACTTTTTAATATCAAATTTTACTTGGTAGCTGTTCTTTTTATCCTCTTCGATATAGAGGCTGTGTTTTTATACCCTTGGGCTGTAAACCTTCTCAATTTTAAAGAGGCAGGGCTCGGTGGTTTCTTCTTAATTGAAATGTTTTTTTTCATTCTCATCCTTGTTGTAGGTCTATACTATATATGGAAAAAGGGAGCGCTTGAATGGGATTAACAGATGTTCTATCCAAACCTGGTGAAATGTTTGGAGACATGTTCCAGGTTGCGAAATTGGAGAATGTGGTCCAGTGGGGACAGAGTTTTTCCTTGTGGCCTTATCCGTTTGCCACCGCTTGTTGTGGTATTGAGTATATGAGCACAGCTTGTGCCGATTATGACATTGCTAGGTTTGGAGCCGAGCGTCCGTCTTTTTCTCCGCGACAAGCAGATATGATCCTCGTATTGGGAACGATAACCTATAAAATGGCGCCCGTTCTTAGACAAATTTACGACCAACTCGCAGAACCAAAGTTTGTTATCTCCGTAGGTGCTTGTGCATCCTCGGGTGGTATGTTTCACACCTATGGAGTGTTACAAGGTGTTGATCGCATCCTTCCTGTAGATGTATACGTACCAGGATGTCCACCGAGACCAGAGGCTATCTTAGATGCGCTTGTCAAATTGCAGAAAAAAGTTCAGGATGAAGGTCTGGAAGCACGAAGGCAAGAAGTCATGAAAAAGATCCAAGAGATCAACGAACGAAACAAACCTCTTGTAGTTGCATGAACGAAACAATTTCTGCCTACTTACAGTCTAAGCATGCGGAAGCGTTACTCCCTCAAAGGGACATAAACACCAATCTCTTCCATGTTTCGATACATCCCTCCCATTTAAAAGCAGTAGTAAAAGACCTGAAAGAAAATTCGGACTTGTCTTTCACGTATTTAAATGACCTAACCGCTGTAGACTGGCTCGGCAAACGATCGCCAAGGTTTGAGCTGGTATATTTACTCCGTTCACCCAAAAACAACCACTTCCGGATGCAAATCCGAGTGCCAGTTGAAGAAGGGGATACCGTTCCTAGTATAACAGATGTTTTTGTGGGGGCAAATTGGCCCGAAAGAGAAGTT
>JALOTI010000388.1 GCA_025457985.1 Leptospira sp. | reverse complement strand
AGTTTAATTATGTGCAAAATCTACCCAGTAGTGCATGCATTCGCACAGATTACGTGTTGATTGTATTTCACATTGATGTACGTGGTATTATGCTGAAAGAAAATTAAGCATTTCGTTGTCCCTTAACAATGTAAGACCTGAACCACAGTTTTTTTGAGCAATTTCGCGTGTGTGTTAAGTCTGCTAACACAACTTTCAAGTTCATGTCATTGATTGGCTTATTTCAAGCATACGCAGATAAAATCTAGACCATACATCTCCGCAAAGATTGTGTTGGTTGGATCGAAAATCTAAGGGCTCCCAACTCGGATAGTTTGGGTCCTCTATTCTTAGGTCCTCGGAAACACCAGCCATTCGAGAAACCATTCCCAAAAATCCATACTTTGAAACTTGTTCTTTAGTAATTACGCCTAAACCTTGCATTCTCTCTTTAATTGTTGAGTTCGACGCAGCTCTATGAAACTGAGGAAGAATCTTTTTTTCATACGTATCTTTTAAAACATAAAAGGCAGATTTTGCTTTTTCCAGAGTGGTTCTTGAATTGGTTCGAATGCCACCTGGTCGCATAACCCCTTTACCAAAACGACTCCCCGTCCAAGTTTCCATAAGAGTCAAACCTGCTCCACGTTCTGTTGCACAAACACCATACAAAGGATAGTATCCCATATCTTCTGAAATGCCGGCTAGATCTCCGATATGAACTGAGATTCTCTCCAATTCGACAAGTATGGATCGAAATAGAGATACACTTGGATGAACTTTAAATCCTACAGATTCTTCATAACATTTGCTAAATGCCAATGCATACGCGACAGTCGAATCACCAGAAATCGTTTCTGCAATGGTTGTTCCCTTTTCTGGATTCTTCCCAATCAATAAATTTTGTATTTCGCGGTTTAAAAAGCCCAAACGAATCATCAAAATTTTTATATGATCATTCTCAACCAAAAAGCGAAAGTGACCAGGTTCAATGATTCCAGCGTGTATAGGACCCACTGCATGTGCATACTCATGTTCCTGAACCTGAATCCTTAACCCATTATAAAATAAATCCCTAACCGAGCCAGATCTCTGTTGGTATCCGAAATTTTTGGATCTATTGTCATCTAAAAAGGTTTCTATCGGTGCATTCGAAAGATCTTCTTCGCCCATATTGACACCAAAACTGTGACGAACTAACCAAGTTGGGAAATTAGGATCCAAGAGAAAGTCTATATTACTTTTTTTATCTTCTAATTTTTTTTGAATGATTCGATTGTTCTCATAAACATAACCAATATATGTTTTTTCAAATTGAGTTAGGCCAGTGATTTTAGTCATAAAAAGTTCCTCAAAAAGAAGTGACCACCATAAATACTAAGGAGTATGGATACAAAAAATACAAAATAGAAGGTTATTATTCTAATCGTTAGTATGCGATGGGTTGTATCAAAAAAATCTCTGTTGGGAATTTGAATGATTGGTAAAATTTTTTTTAAACATATATAAAAGAAAAAAACGCTTAGTATAGGGAATAACAGAAAAACAAAATTTTCTGACATTGATATCCTACGTATTAGTTCTAAATCAAGAACAAAGATTGGTGAAAGAGGAAATACAAAAGCAACAAAGAGAGAAATCAAATAAACATAATATGATTTTTTACTAATTGATATTTTTTTGAGCATTTCTGGGATAAACCTAGTGCCTGAATCCAATCTCAGAATACCCATTGCTAAAAATAAAATTAGTTTTAATATCACGGTTGAGGCTAACAAAAAATAAAAGAAATCATCATCTTCGCCAAACCACAAACAAACGGGGAGAAGGCCTGTATGAAAAAGGGCAATTTTCGCAGTAATTCTTCGTATATCCTCGCGAATCTGTAAGATAAAAGTTGCAAAAAGGATTGTTAAACCACCCATAAAAATCAAAACATTCACAGTGTTAAACCAATGGTGGTTGATTTCTCTTTCTAGTTGGAAAAATGGCCTGATTGCAAGTAGAATTGATACTGGAACAAAAGAAGCAATCAACGATGAAATCTGACTTGAACTTTCGGCGTATGTGTCTCCTACCCACTGGTGGTTCGGTACGAGTCCCAATTTGCCACTGTATCCAAAGATAACTAATAGAATTCCAGATTCGATTAAAAATTTATTTCCACCTTCAAGCCCAAGCTTCAAATTAGCAAAATTCAATTCTTGAAGTTCTGTTGAGGCAAATAACAGTAAAATTAAACCTAAAAAAGCAATCCCTAATGAATACGAATTGATCAAAAGAAATTTCCATCCGACTTGAAACGTTTTTTTAGTACCAGAAGATGAAATCAAAACAGCACCTAATAAAGTTGATACTTCTATTAGAATCCACTTCAAAACAATATTATCTGTTCTCCACGAAAAGAAGAGAGAGACAAAAAAAAGAATTTTTAATAAAGACCAGAGTACAATTCTTTTTTGATTTTTAATAGGTGCAAAAATGAAGATAAAAAGAATTATAAAAAAAGAAAAAATTCCAATTCCATAGAATACGTCTTTCATACTTCCCTCTCTTCAAAATTCAAATGAGGTGATAGCTGTAAAATTCCACCCGCCACAATCACAAGAATGGCATCTAAAAAAGATCCAAATTCTAAACCGAAAGGAAGCCCTTGGTCTAAAACAAGAGTTAAAACAAATATTCCATTCTCGAATACAGAAAATCCTGCAATCAAAGCCAACCAATTTTTACGAAAAACAAAACACAGTATTCCAACGTAAATCATTAGTATAACATAGATTAAACTAATTTTGTTGATACCTGGTGGAACTCGATCCGTAAGTTGAACAGCCACCACAACACCTAAAGTTAAAAAAAGTAATGTTGCCAAATAACCAAACCTAGGTGTCGTATTTTCCTTCATTTTTGATTTTTGAGATGCCCACTTTAAGATCAACGGAGTGAGTAAAACCTTAAAAAGAAGGATTAAAATAATCAAACTAATTGAGTGTGAGATTTTGGATTCGTGAACTTGTATTACAGGGAAAATAAGCAAAAATCCCTGAAAACCTACAAAAAATATGATCCGACTCAAACGATTTTCAACAAGAATGAAGATTCCAGTGAGGAGGAGAAGTAAATATATAAAATCATAAATCATATTAGTTTAATTTCACCAAACTCCCTAAGATCAGAATAGATAAAAAGACTAAGCCCATCATTTCTGG
>JALOTI010000387.1 GCA_025457985.1 Leptospira sp. | reverse complement strand
AAAGGCATTTGAAGAAAAATTTAGAAAACAGACAAAGTTGATTTTTGTAGGTGATGCATATATGGCTCCGTATGAGTTGTTCAGTACACCTTACAATCCGTATTCTTTTCACAATGCATCGCTTGAAGAAAAAATGGCGAAAAAAAAATCTGGATTGGATAGTCTTAAAGAACTAGTGTCTATGTTCCCAGAATCTGTTTGGCTGAATCCAGAGCCTAAACGTTTTTGGGGTGCGCCTACAATTGAGGCGATTGCTGATGTTGTATCAATGCATCCCTTGACTCTCGAAGGTTTAAAAGCTGCAATAAAATCCCTCTCTTAACTGAATTCCTGCCTTATTTTTTCCGTTAATTATATGTAGAATGGGCGAAATGTATTCGGTTCCAAGTTTGATTATCTTTCTCATCAATTTGGGAACTTTGGCATTTTATTATTCTTTTTATAGATTCCATTTTTATCGATTTACGGAAAACTACCTTCAATATACAGCTTTAGCCTTTTCTTTATTTAGCGCAGGCCTTGCTTTGCTTCTGCAAGCTCTATCGTTGAAGTTATTGCCCTTCTTTGATTTGTTCACCAAGTCCTTTATCCTGTCTTCGTTCCTCGAGGAATTCTCCAAAATAGTTGGGATCTTTCTATTTTTCAGAAAGGTCCAAGATGAATTTTCCGTTACGGATGGAATTTTTTACGGACTCGTTTTGGGTGGAGGCTTTGGGCTCGTCGAAAATATTTTATATTTTATTGATACAGGACTTTGGTCACAAGTGCTTCGGTCGATAACTGCTCTACCGATCCATATGATGAATGGGGGACTACTCGGTGCCTTTCTCATGAGTTTCTTTTTCTCCAAAAATAGACTCGTTAAGTGGGGACGATTACTAATGGGTTTTTTCTTTTGTGTATTTGTACATGGCTACTACAACTTGTCTTTATTCCAAGAAAGTAGTTTATTAATTGTTTTACCAATTTCCATATTAACATTATTTTTTGTTTTGGAATTAACGATTGCTAAATCAAGAATTTTGTTACCAGGGAACGTACTCACATTGATGGAAATGTCTTTAGAAGAATATGAAATCATGAGTCGACACAATAGGCATGAGGGTTGGATTCAGAATGTTCAAAAACATATTTCCACATCCCAGATAAAATTCTTTAGGATTCCTACTATAAAACATTTTATTCTCACTTCATTTTTTCTGATTCCTTCCATTTTTTCGATCTATCTTTTTTCAGAATCACCTGAGTGGATTACACGGAAATTTCCGGATTTAATTATACAGGATTACATTGCATTGTTTATTCTTTATCCTATGATTTTAGCATTTATGTTCTTTTTCGGAGGAATTATAAATCCTTACTTTTTTCGAGATAGAATGTTATCGGTGCCACTCTTTAGTTCGGTAGATCTGCGTACGGATTTATATGAAGAAAATTCAGCGATTTTTTATATTTCCCTTGATACTTTCTATTTGCCGACTACAAGGTTCTACCCCAAAGGAACAATTGCAAACTTTGATTTTTGGATTGGCATCAAGTGTTATGAAAACTTGACAGGAAAAATTCTCTGGTCTAGAGAGAATGAAGAGGGTAGTTATGGAGCGATGTGTAAATTGAACCGAATACCATTACTCTTTTTACTGCAATGGAATCTAACAAGGTTTAGACAGAATTTGAAGAATTTACTTTTTAGAAAGGTATATGTTTAAAAACAATCTGCCTTTACTTAAAATTTGGAATCAAAACTAAAACCATACATGATTCCCTGTTTGTCCAGTGTTCTTTCATGCGAAATAGGAATTTTGCTTCCAAAACCCTGAACCAATGGCCTAAGATAAACGGGGTTCCCAGAATGATTTTTTTGTGGTTCGGAATTTCCGATAAAAAAACTGTCATAAAGAGTGTAACCAAGTATTAAACTAAAAATAGCTGTGTATCCATAAAATCGCTCTCGATGAAAATCATAACGATCATTTCCAAAAGTATTTGCTACGACTATTATCCTTCCGTCACCTAAAGGAACATACTGAGTGTTACTATTGATGGCAGCAATAGCTTGGTTGTATTCGTATAACATACCGGCTGCAGAAAATAGAGCGCCCGCAAACAAAAATCCGGCTTTTTTATAGTTTTTTTCTAATATGGGGTTGTAACCCGGTATGACCTTGGGTGTTTCTTTCACCAAATTTTCCGCCAATTTAGATCGGTTATCTAAACTGAACGAAAGAAACTCTGAGGAAGGAAATTCCTCCAACCCTGAGTCTTTCGATTCAATAAATAGGTTCGAGTTTTCAGTCTTTTTCAGAATACCTTTTATCTCTTTAGATTTAAAAATCCAAATACCGGAAACTCCTGCCTCAAAGTATCTGGATGCATCCAGAGTTTCATCCGCATTGATTTTTAAATATTTTATCTTTTTGGTTGGAATCGATTCCAATTTTAAAGGAGAGCTTTGTTTTGTTATTTGAAGGGTGGTTTTGGAAAGTTTATGAACTAGATAGGCACAATCCTCTTGTCCGAAGGTTGTTTGGTCAAAACAGGCTGGGAGACCATCGTAGCCAATATCAATTCCGAGGACTTCGGAATGCGGAAATTTGTATCGTTTGCCCAAGTCTTGCCATTCAACATAAGTAGAAGTTACAGTAACTGCCTTACCTTGGAGAATTTCACCTGATTTTAATCGCAATCGGTCGGCAAATACAGACGGAAGCCCAGAGAATAAAAACACCCATACCAGAAAAGTTAGCAGGTTACATGGTCTTCTTGAGTGTGGGAGGCTTTGCAAAACTAAATTCTCTTTTTTTGTGATAGATTTCTCTATACTATGTATCGACAATACTAAAAAACACCGTGAACAAAAGCCAGGTCAAAACAACCAATTCCCTTCGCTTTAAGATAGGACTTTTCTATTCCTTACTTGCCTTACTCAATATTATCTTCTTCACGGTGATGATTTTTGAAAACCAGTCAGACCTTCTTTTGAAAAATTTCCAATTCCAATCCGAAAACTTAGCAAATACAATCCTCACAGATATCTCCTCTATTGGACTTTCTGGAAAAGAAGATGAAAGTTTTGAGTTGTTTCGAAAAACACTCAAACTTTATGAAATCGAAAACTTTGTGATCTTCAATTCAGAAGGAACGATTCAAATTGCAGCAGGTAAAGAATTAGGTAGGGTGGGGAAATCCG
>JALOTI010000386.1 GCA_025457985.1 Leptospira sp. | reverse complement strand
TTTGCATCTAGGCTTAGGCCTAGTACTCTAAATTTATACCTAAGCCTAGCTATTATAGGTCCGCGTAAGGCCAACGTTTATTATAGGACTGGGGCAAGGTTCATTTGATTTTTGTCGTTTTATAAGTGTGATATGCCTGACCACAAGTGCTATAACTTCTAGTTTTTTTGTATTAATATTTGCGGTTTTATGTTTTTGTGACAACCAGAAATATAATTCCACTGTTAATTGGATAGGGTGTGGTCGATTTAGTGGGTATAGGTTTTGGAATCGTGTTTCTATCCCTTAAAGTTCTCGAGATATCGCCATTTTCCATGCATGAAATAGGTCGCGTGAGCTATTTCCGGTCACGTGACAACCGGTAGTAGAATTTGATGTGTTCATTGGATAGAGCGCAATTGATTTAGTGGTTCTAGGATTTTAAATTATGCTTCTATCACGTACCGTTTTCAAGATATCGATGTTTTAATTTTTAAAGGGGATTTTGCAATGGAAGCCCGGTTTTCGAGGGAAAAGGGGCGAAATTCTTTTCATAATTTTGACCCCCAAAAGGCACTTCCTTATCCGAAAACACGCCGTTTGATGTATTTCGCGTGAAAATCGGATGAACGGTGTGACCTGCAGCCTTACTGAAGGACTCGAAAAAATTTTTGAAAAACTGTTTAGATGTATATTTTGGGTATCCCCTGGAAAGCAACCCTTCGACAGAATGTAATGAAATTTGGTGTGTATGATTCCTAGGATACATAATCATCTAGGAAAAGTTTGGTTTATCCCAGTCAACCGGTTCCTGAATGGCACAAGACCAAATTTGACCATTTTCCCTTTACAGAGCCTATGGGCCTTGCCACACTGTTCACGCTACCGCATAAACATGTGATGACAACCTCAGCTTTACACGCCTGTCGCTCGATTACGACACGATGACCTTTCTTGTTTCTTTCCATTCGATTTTGGATCGCTGGCGCAGTGACCTTAGTCCTCTATAGGAAGACTTTACTTTCTAAAGAGAATCGAAAGAAAGAGTATTGGATACCGGCATTTTTTGTGGCTTGTTCGGCTCTTCTCGGTTACGCATTTCAAACCATTGGGCTGAAATATACAACTGCAACACAATCCGGTTTTATAACGGGTGCCTACGTCATCTTCGTTCCTATTCTACAGATTTTAGTTGAGAGACGTTTCCCTTCGTTACGAACATGGGTGGCTGTTGTTATAGTATTATTTGGACTTTTTTTAATTTCACAAAACAATCGTTCGCTGGATGAAATTCTTGAGAGTTTTGTTTTTGGATGGGGGGAGTTTTTAACTCTGATTGGTGCCTTTTGTTTTGCTATCTATATTTTGATGATCGATATTTATAGTAAAAAGGTTCCTGTGCCTGTTCTGGTCTCATTTGAGATTCTACTGATTGCCGTTGTATCGAGTTTTTTGTTTCCTGTCGAAATCTCATTATTTGCGAATGGAATTCCGATCCAGTTTGATTTTAAATTTTGGCTTGGAGTGATCTATACATCGATCTTTGCTACTATTTTTACGACGCAAATTCAGGCACGATTCCAAAAATCAGTTCCACCTGCTCGGGCAGGAGTTTTGTACAGTTTGGAGCCCGTATTTTCCTTTTTTCTTGCTTTTCTAGTTTTACACGAACGTTTGAGCCTCATTGGAATCATAGGGGCATCAGTCGCCTTGTTTGGAATTATTTTTTCCGAAATAGGCAAATGGAACAAACCATCCGAATAAAAAAGCTTCCAATTCTTTTCTTAAAAGAGGAAGCAAGTTTAAAGTTAAATGATTTTATGTTCTTTTAACGCGTGATAGAGGATCCCAATCGTTACCTTTAGAATGGAAAGAACTGGTATCGCAAGTAACATTCCAAATATTCCAAAAAAGTTACCTCCAACCGCTATTCCAATTAAAATTGCAAGTGGATGAAGTGAAACTGCATTTGCGATCACAACAGGTTGAACAATAGCATTATCAACTAATTGTGCTGTTACAACGACTCCAGCAATTGAGCCGATGGATGGAGAAGCGTCAGGGAAAATTATAGAAAAAAGGATTGGAGGAATTGCGCCAACAAGGGGCCCAAGGTAAGGGATAGAATTGGCAATCCCTAAAAATAACCCAAATAGAATAAAAAATTTTGATCCTATTATAAAAAACCCTATAGAAGCTACTACCGCCATGATACCGCATTGGATGACTAAACTTTTTAGATAACTTGTTATCTGTTGGTTGGTTCTGTAAAAAACCATAAGAAACATCTCAAAAAAACGATTCGGAATAAAGCTAATAAGTGTTTTATAGATTAAGTTTGCATCCAGTAATAAAAAAAAGCTTATGATGGGAATGATTATCATCCAACTTATAAATGTTGGGATCATTGCAATAGTTTCGCTCATAAAATTTTCAAGACTTGTGGTTGCTAGTTTGGCAACTGCTTCTGGTTTGATGATTTTTTTCCAAAGCTCTGGGTTTCCACTAACAACGGGAAGTTTAGAAAAATCTAATATCTGAAAATTCGGGTCATCCATTTTGTCGGACCACTCGGAAAATATGGGTTGAGCCTTATCAAAAAAATTTGGTAAATAAATTGCCAAAACCCAATAACCAATACTGGTAAGTGTTCCAAAAATAATTAGAATCGATAGCCATCGGGGAATCCCTCGCGAATCTAATGTATCTACGATCCCTCGAAAAACATAAAAATGAATTCCTGATATCAAAAGTGGAATCGCTAAAAATTTAATTCCCACTAAACCAATCAATATGGTTAAAATGATCAGTCCAAAAAAGGAATATCGAACAAGAAGAGCTGAGATATTTGCAGTATTCATTTGGATTTAGATTTTTTACTTTTGAAGTAGGCTGCTTCTAATGTATCGTTTGTTTTGCGAAGTCTGTCAGCAATGATAGATGCAAAACTGAGTAAAAGTTCATTCCCAACTCTGGGTTTTGCTTCCAATAGTGTTTTTAGTTCTGGTTGGAAAAAACCTAAAAGAATGGAATCAACGAGTGCAACGGCAGTTGCGGAACGAGGTATATCTTGGAATAACGCCAGTTCGCCGAAGAATGCTCCCTTTTCTAACTCTGCAAGGCGTAGAGTCACTCCCTCCCTTTCTGAAAATATTTCCACTTTTCCCTGAAGGATAAGGTAAACACCTGTTCCAGCCTGACCTTGGTAAAAAATT
>JALOTI010000385.1 GCA_025457985.1 Leptospira sp. | reverse complement strand
AATATGAATTTAAAAAAACGACAGTATTATCCGCATACGTTACTTATTATCTTTATCCACAAATATCTCTTTTTACTGGAATACTCTACAGGAATCCATACAATGGAATTGACTATTCGACTAACAAGGATCGAGCGAATCCAAACTATTTCACCGAAGCAAGTGCGGGATTTTCTTGGAATTTTTCTGAAAAATACAATTTGAACGTAGCATATAGATATCCTCTTCAAAGAGATCGAGAGTACCGATTGTACCATTCTGCATGGACGATTGCATTTTCCATGGAATGGGGAAGCGATTGACATGTTTTGGCTTTTTTAGATTCTTAGACCTTTGATGGAAAACTTCAATTTTAAGTCTTCTATCAGTAAGGATATCTATGAGTAATGTTGAATTAGTGCCTGTTGGTGAATTGCCTCCAATTGGCATAGTACCTAAAAAAATGCATGCACAGGTGATACGACCTGAAAGGTTCGGAGAGCCTAAAACTTCCTTTCAGCCTGAAGTGATCGATGTACCGGAAATCGGACCTAATGAAGTTCTTGTGGGAGTTATGGCCGCAGGAGTGAATTACAATAACGTATGGGCTGCACTTGGTTATCCAGTGGATGTAATTGGTGCAAGAAACAAAAAAGGTGAACCAGAAAAATTTCATATTGGTGGCTCCGATGCATCCGGGATCGTTTATAAAATTGGTTCGGATGTAAAAAATATAAAAGTGGGTGATGAAGTTGTTATCCACTGTGCGATGTGGGATCCAAAAGATCCATGGGTGGTTGCAGGAAAGGATCCAATGTTTGCAAACTCTCAAATCATTTGGGGATATGAATCTAATTGGGGCTCATTTGCGCAATTTTGTAAAGTACAAGATCACCAATGCTTACCTCGCCCACAACATCTCTCTTGGGAAGAATCGGCAGCTTATATGTTAGTTGCAGCAACCGCCTATCGAATGTTACACCACTGGAAACCGAATGATGTCAAACCAGGAGATGTAGTTTTGATTTGGGGAGGAGCTGGCGGACTAGGAGCGATGGCCATACAAATTGTAAAAGCAGCAGGTGGAATTCCAATCGCTGTCGTTTCTTCTGATGATAAAATAGATTTTTGTAAGAAACTTGGTGCCGCGGGTGTTATCAATCGGAATAAATTCAAACATTGGGGAGCCATAACAACTGACATCAATAAGATGGAGGTGTTTGGTGAGTGGACTAAACAAGCCCGCGAATTTGGAAAGGCTATCTGGGATATTGCTGGAAAAGGAAAAAATCCTCAGATCGTTTTTGAACATCCTGGCGAGACAACTCTACCAACTTCAGCCTTTGTTTGTGAGACAGGAGGAATGGTGGTCATCTGTGCAGGAACTACAGGTTTTAATGCGACAGTCGATTTACGTTACCTTTGGATGCGACAAAAGAGATTGCAAGGCTCGCATTTTGCAAACGACGATAATTGCCGTGATCTTAATCAACTCGTTATTGATAAAAAAGTAGATCCTGTGCTTTCGAGAACCTTTGCATTTTCAGAAACGGGTGAATGCCACCAACTGATGAAGGAAAACAAACACCCAGCTGGAAATATGTCCATTCTTGTTGGAGCGAAAACGACAGGACTTGGTAGGAAATAGGCGGTTGGAATTTTAATCTACTATCCCCACCCTAAGATGGGTGGGGTTCTAGACCCGCCACCCAATGCCTTCCTCTTACCATAGTCCCTCAAAATTTGAAATTCCGTTTTCCAATTTGTAAAAAATTTGTTAGGAAAAGTTCGTATTACTATACTTTAGGAGAACATAATGAATCCCAGAATCAATTTGATTACGTTAGGCGTCAAAGACCTCAAACTAGCAACTGCATTCTATCAAAAAGGATTGAGTTGGACCCTTTCTGAAGAAAGTACAGAAACTGTAAGTTTTTTTCAACTTGGTGGGCTCATCTTCGGTTTATATGGCGAATCGGATTTGGCTAAAGATATCGGTATACCATTTTCAAATCGGACTTCCTTTTCGGGAATCACACTTGCCCAAAATGTTGCGAGTGAACATGAGGTGGATGCAATCATAGAAAAAGTGCGAGGTTTAGGAGCTGTGGTATTGAAGGAACCTCAAAAAGTTTTCTGGGGAGGGTATAGTTCCTACTTTCAGGACTTAGATGGGCATATTTTTGAAGTCGCTTACAATCCATTTTTCCCTTTGAATGAAAAGGGCGAAGTAGTACTAAACAAATAAAATAAAAAATCTTTCAGAATCTCATTTGAATCAAATTGAAGGAAAAAAATGAAACAAGCTCAAATTCATAAATTTGGTTTAGAACATCTTATGATTCAAGATGTTCCAGATCCAGAGTCACCTGGACCAAAAGAAGTTCTCGTTCGACTCCGAGCCGCATCTCTTAACTTTCGGGATTCCCTTGTTCTGGAAGGAAAGTACAATCCCAAATTTCCTCTTCCTTTAGTTCCTTGTAGTGATGGAGCCGGCGAAGTTGTCGCTATTGGAAATGATGTCACCGAGTTTAAGTTAGGCGATAGAGTGTTGTTGACTTTTGCACCGAATTGGATTGCGGAAGAGGCGACTCATTCGGAATTGCGAAGCACAATTGGTGGTCCTTTACCTGGTACACTCCGCGAATTTGCGATAGTTCCTGAGACTGGGCTTGTTCCGATCCCGAGCCATTTGAGTTTTGAAGAAGCTTCGACACTTCCCTGTGCGGCTCTCACTGCATGGTCCGCGTTCTTTGAATTTAGTCAAATTTTACCAGGTGATACTGTCGTCGTACAGGGAACAGGTGGTGTGTCTATATTTGCTCTCCAATTCGCAAAGATGGTCGGTGCAAAAGTGATTTTGACCTCTTCAAGTGCAGAAAAACTGGAAAGGGGGAAGGCCTTAGGTGCTGACTTTCTAATCAATTACAAAGAATCCCCCGATTGGGGTAAGGAAGTTAGGCGAATTACAAACAAAAAAGGTGCCGATCATATCATAGAAGTAGGAGGAGCTGGAACCTTAGAGCAGTCTATCGTCGCCTGTCGTCCGTTTGGTGTAATTCACTTGATTGGAATCTTAGCCGGAAAATCGGGAGAGCTCAACCTCCTTCCCGCTGTCATGAATAATCTAAAGATCCAAGGTCTTGTCGTAGGTGGAAGGAAGGCATTTTTAGCCATGAACAAAGCAATTGAGTCGACCCAACTAAGACCCGTAATAGATA